>JAUPLK010000089.1 GCA_030836925.1 Pseudomonadota bacterium | reverse complement strand
GGTGAGTGGCGCAAGTGCCACGGCACTCAGGCGCTGTCCCCACCAGTGCCCGGTTCCCGAGTGGGCAGAACCGAGTCCCAATGCACTGCCCAGCGGTGACTTGAAGCTCATGCCGCACCTCCCGCCAGCGCAACGCCCCAGAAAACCAGCGTAAGCAGCGCCGAGGCACCGACCACGAACAGTCCGGACTTGCGCGCAAAGTGCTTGTCGAAACCACGATCGACATCCCAGGCGAGATGACGGATGCCGTTGCACAGGTGATAGAAGAAGGCAAAGCTCCAGCCCAGCAGCAGCAACTGGCCAACCAGGCTGCGAAACAGCCCGCTGAGCTGCAGGAAACTGCCCTGACCTGCAGCCAGCGCGAGCAGCCAGCTGACCAGCGCCAGGGCACCGATCGACAGGGCAACACCCGTCATCCGGTGCAGGATCGACAGCGTGTTGCTGACCTGCCAGCGATACACCTGCAGATGCGGTGACAAGGGTCTGGAAGGCTGGCTCATCAATCTCTCCACTCAAAATAAAAGACCCGCAGGATGCAAAGGGCATCGCGAATCACAGCACTCAAGGCTGATATCAGAACCGCCGCGGCGCTCAGAAATCTATACAGCGCCCACCACGCTCCCAGTCACCGTAGCGCGTCGGGTCAGGCCCGGCGGGTCCACCCGTTTCACGCGGCAGCCCGACTTCAGCGTGCGGATCGTCAGGCAGCGGTGTCGAAACTGGCTGCCCGGCGACGACTTTGGTTCTCGCTGAATTCTCGGTTGCGCGGGACTGGCTCACCGGCTAATTGTGCCAGAATGAGCATGGCTTCTCCAGACCGGAACAGGCCCCAACCCGCTCAAACACAAGGCTTTCTGTGCCCGACATCATTGCCCTCGACGATCTGCGCGTCCTCACTGTCTCCGGCCCGGAACGGATGGGCTTCCTGCAGGGCCAGCTCACGCAGGATGTCAAGCTTGCCCGGGCCGACTCGACCCTGCTCAGCAGCTGGACCGACGCACGCGGCAGACTGCTGTTTGCCGGGCATCTTTTCGCGCTGGGTACGGGCAGCGATGCTCCGCTGGCGCTGCTGGTGCCGGAATCGCTGGCCGGATCACTGCTGAAGCGCATGCAGATGTACGTGTTGCGCACCAGGGTGCAGATCGGGATATCCGCTCTGGTGGCCTGTGGCCTGTATGCAGCGCGCCGACCGGTCGATGCCGCCCGTGGACAGCGATTGGGGATATCCGGAGACCGCACTCGCAGCCTGCTGGTCGGTCCAGCCCTCGACCCTGCAACGGTCGACAGCAGTCAGCAGGCCCGGAATGACTGGTTGCTTGCCGATATCCGCGCCGGCATCCCCACGATCGGTACCAGCACCAGCGGCGAATTCATACCGCAGATGGTCAACCTCGACCTGCTGGACGGAATCAGCTTCAGCAAGGGTTGCTATACGGGCCAGGAAATCATCGCGCGCACAAAATATCTCGGCCGGGTAAAGCGACGCATGCTGCGCTTCTCGGCGGGCGGTAATCCACCGGCCCCCGGTACGTCGGTCCATGCGGCACGCGGTGTGGTCGGGCAGGTGGTCAGCGCCGCCGCAACAGCACAAGGCTGCGAGATGCTGGCCGTGATCACGATCGAGGACCTGCCGGGTCCATTCTTCCTGGACGGTAACCCCGGCGGGTTGCTGCAACACCTTGATCTGCCTTACGAGGTACCGGTTTGAACAGACGCGCTGCGGGCACATCGCGCCCTGGTCAGGCGCGTTTCAGCAACAGGATTGTCGCCAGCAACGTCGAAAGCATCGAACCGGCGAGCACGCCGATTTTCAGCCGCGTCTCATAGTCCGGACCCATGTCCTCAAAGGCAAGTGAACCGATGAACAGGCTCATCGTGAACCCGATGCCGCACAGCACGCACACGGCAAAGAACTGGCGACGGCTGGCATCAGCAGGAAAACTTGCCACACCGGCCCGAACCAGCAGCCACGCACTGCCGAAGACACCGATGGACTTGCCGGCAGTCAGGCCCAGCGCGATCCCGAGCGATACCGGCTCAAGCAGGGTTGCCGGTGACAGGCTCTGCAGGGAGACACCGGCATTGACGAACGCGAACATCGGAAGGACCGCGAAAGCCACCCATGGCTGCAGAACATGCTCGGCTTCCTGCAACGGGGAACTGCCATCGGGGCGAGATACGGGTATGGCCAGTGCGGTGATCACACCAGCCAGGGTTGCGTGTACGCCGGACTTCAGGACGCAGAGCCAGATAAGCACCCCGATCAGCAGATAGGGTGAAACACTCATCACGCGGGCACGGTTCAGCAGAACGAGAGCAGCACAGCCAATTCCGGCCGAAACCAACATCAGCACGGACAGGTCAACGGTATAGAACAGCGCGATCACCACGATTGCGCCGAGATCATCGATGATGGCCACCGCCGTGAGAAACAGCTTCAGGGAGGCGGGCACCCGCGAACCCAGCAACATCAGGACGGCCAGTGCAAAGGCGATATCAGTTGCCGCCGGGATCGCCCAGCCGCGCAAGGCGACGGCATCACCGTAATTGATCAGCACGTAGATCAGCGCCGGCACGAGCATGCCGCCGAGCGCGGCACCGGCAGGCAGAATCGCCAACCTGAACGAGGCAAGCTCACCGTCCACCAGTTCGCGCTTGATCTCCAGGCCCACCAGGAAGAAGAACACCGCCATCCACAGGTCATTCACCCAGATCACCAGCGGCTTGGACAGCACCAGCCAGTCCTTGCCAATGCGCACTTCACCCGGCAGATGCACGAAAGCGTCATACCACGGGGCCAGCGGAGAGTTGCTGACCACGAGCGCGAGCAGCGCTGCTGCCGCCAGCACGATACCGCCGGCGGACTCGGACTGCATGAACTGACGGATGGTCAAGGGCGTTTCAAACCTAATAGGCTTCAGCGCCACCGGTCTCGATACCGAGGCTGTAAGCTTGGCGTTTGCCGTGCCCGGCACCGTCCGGATAGCTGATCACACCCTCCGGCAACAGCACGTGCTCATCCGCGAGCATGATCCACCGTCCATCAAAGGTCGCAAAATCCGGCAACACAGTGCCAACCGGTTCGGTGTATTCGGAACGCAGCGCCTGCTGGTTCCAGCGGCGTTGCCGGTGCACATACTGCCCTTCAGAGATCATGGCACCAGTCCGGAACCAGGCCCTGCAGACAAAGCGATCCATTGTCGATGGCACCGGCTCGCAATCGATCCAGGTGCCGCCTTCTATATTGCCTGTCCAGCGGGCACTGGCGGGCACGCCTGGCGGTCGCTCCGGATCAGAACCGGGACTGCAGGCGGCAGCGAAGCCCGCGACAATTGCGACCAGCAGCAACTTGCGGCGCATTGTTCTGACCTCCGCACCGTTCCAATGCATATGCGCCGCAATCAGCTGCGCAGGTGCGGGAACAGCAACACGTCGCGGATCGACGCCTGATCGGCAATGAACATCACCAGACGGTCCACGCCGATGCCGAGACCCGCGGTCGGCGGCATGCCGTACTCCAGCGCGGTGATGTAGTCCGCATCATAGAACATCGCCTCGTCGTCGCCACCGGCCTTCTGCCGGACCTGGGCCTGAAAGCGCTCCGCCTGGTCTTCCGGGTCATTGAGCTCGGAAAAGCCGTTGGCCAGTTCGCGACCGTTGATGAAAAACTCGAAGCGGTCGGTGAGAAAAGGATCGGCATCGGTCTTGCGCGCCAGCGGCGATACTTCTGCCGGATAGCCAGTGATGAAAGTCGGCTCGACCAGTGCGTGCTCGGCCGTCTTCTCGAAAATCTCGATCAGCAGCTTGCCGGCACCAAAACCCGGTTTCACGGCGATGCCGAGCGCCGCACAGGCTGCGCGCAGCGCATCCACGTCGCGCAACTGCTGCGCCGAGAGACCCGGGTTATGCAGCAGCACCGCCTCCTCCACCGACAGACGCCGGAACGCCTTGGACAGATCGTGGCTTTGCCCCTGGTATTGGACCGTGGTCGTGCCGAGCACATGCACGGCCAGACTGCGCAGCAGGTTCTCGAGCAGATCGATCAGCGTGCGATAGTCGGCATAGGCCATGTACAACTCGAGCATGGTGAACTCGGGATTGTGCTGCGTCGAAACCCCCTCGTTGCGGAAGTTCCGGTTGACCTCGTATACACGCTCGAAGCCACCCACCACCAGACGCTTCAAATACAGCTCCGGCGCGATGCGCAGATAGAGCTGCCGGTCCATGGCGTTGTGGTGCGTGACAAAGGGCCTGGCCAGCGCACCACCGGGGATCGCCTGCATCATCGGTGTCTCGACCTCGAGAAAATCCAGCGTATCCAGATAGGAGCGCAGGAACTGCACGACCCGCGTGCGCAGCGCAAAGACCCGGCGTGTTTCCTCATTGACGATCAGGTCCACATAGCGCTGCCGGTAACGCATCTCCTGGTCGCTGAGGCCGTGAAACTTTTCCGGCAGGGGCTGCAGCGACTTGGTGAGCAGGGTCAACTCCTGCACCTTGACGCTCAGCTCACCGGTACGGGTACGAAACAGCGTGCCGCGTGCGCCGACGATATCGCCCAGGTCCAGCGCCTTGAAGGCGATGTACGCCGCCTCGCCGAGCGTTTCCTTCTGCAGGAAAATCTGGATCTGCCCGCTGCGGTCCTGGATGGTGGCAAAACTGGCCTTGCCCATCAGCCGCTTGGTCAGCATCCGCCCGCCAACCTGCACTTCGACCGGCTCAGCCTCCAGGGTCTCGTTGCTGCAGTCGTCGTAGACCGCATGCAACTGCCCGGCCAGCGCGCTGCGCCGGAACTGGTTCGGAAAATCGAAGCCCTCGGTGCGCAGCGTTGCCAGCTTGCGTCGGCGCTCGGCAACCAGTTTGTTTTCTTCACTCATGACTCACAGTCCCTGCTTCAGGCTGGCTTCGATGAACTTGCGCAGATCGCCATCCAGCACCTTGTCCGGGCTGCCGGTCTCCACGCCGGTGCGCAGATCCTTGATCCGCGACTGGTCGAGCACATAGGAGCGGATCTGCTGGCCCCAGCCCACATCCGACTTCGAATCCTCGAGCACCTGCGCCTCCGCGCGCCGCTTCTGCTGCTCCAGCTCATAGAGCTTGGCCCGCATCTGTTTCATCGCCGTGGCGCGGTTCTTGTGCTGTGAGCGCTCGCTCTGGCACTGCACGACGGTATTGGTCGGGATATGCGTCATGCGCACGGCGGATTCGGTCTTGTTGACGTGCTGACCGCCGGCACCGCTCGCCCGGTACACATCCACGCGCAGGTCGGAGGGATCGATCTCGATATCGATGTCATCGTCGATTTCCGGCGCGACGAACACCGCTGCAAAAGAAGTGTGCCGGCGATTGCCCGAGTCGAAGGGCGACTTGCGCACCAGCCGGTGCACCCCTGTTTCGGTGCGCAGCCAGCCGTAGGCATATGGACCCGTGACATGAATCGTTGCGCCCTTGATGCCGGCCACCTCACCATCCGAGCTGTCGATGATCTCGGTGGCAAAGCCCATGCTCTCGCAATACTTGAGATACATCCGCAACAGCATCGCAGCCCAGTCCTGCGCCTCGGTACCGCCGGCGCCCGACTGGACATCCAGGAAGGCGTTGGCGCTGTCGAACTTGCCGGCAAACATGCGCTGGAATTCAAGCTGCTCGACATCGGCAGACACGCGCTTCAGATCGCGCACCACCTCATCGAGGGTGGACTCGTCGTTTTCCTCTTCCGCGAGATCGAGCAGATCCGAGGCATCCCGGAGCGAACGCTGGATTTTCTCGATGCCCTCCACGACGTTTTCAAGCTCCGAGGCTTCCCTGCCGAGCACCTCAGCCCGTTTCGGGTCGTTCCAGACGGCCGGATCCTGCAGCGCCTCGCGAACCTCGCTCAGCCGGCGTGCTTTTGCATCGAGGTCAAAGATACCCCCTCAGAGCGCCATTACGCTCCTGAAGGTCGCGGATGCCGAGCTTGATCTGGGCGGTTTCCATGGGAATCTGTCATTGAGGAAAGCGCGAATGCTAGACGCAATGCCTGCGCTCAACAACCGGCCCGGTCCGGCCTGACCTGTTCAGGCGATGTACTCCACCACCAGTTGCGCCGTGCGTCGCTGCCGCCACGTATTAACGTCGAGCCGATAGATCAGGCGTACCGGCGCATTCGGGGCGGTTTGCAACGGCAGCTGGTTGAAAGCGACCGCATCGACAGGCTCGCCGCCGTCCGGATGCTGCACGCGTATGCGCAGATGCCGCTCGCCGATCACCCGCTGTTCACACAGCCTGAACACATTGTCGAACAGCGGCTCCGGGAAACCCTGCCCCCACGGTCCCGCGGCAGCCAGCGTCTCGGCCAGACCCAGTTGCAGGTCCTGTACCTCGAGCGTGCCGTCGGTCCAGAGACTGTCGTCACCACCAGCCAGGTCGCGCTGGCGGCCAACGGCCGCCGCAAACGCCGCAGCAAAGCCTTGCAGCTCGGCTTCCGGCAGCGTGATCCCGGCAGCCATCGCATGCCCACCGAAGCGCACGACAGGTCCGGACATCGCCGCAAGCGCCTCGGCCATGGCATCACGGACGTGCAACCCGTCGACCGAACGGGCTGATCCGCGCAACATGCCCGTCTCCGGACAGCGTGCAAAAGCGATCGCCGGGCATCCCGTCAGTTCCTTGAGCCGGTTGGCAACGAGACCCACGATGCCGGGATGCCAGCGCTCGTCAAAAAGACAGATCGCCGATTCTGCTGCGCCGACCCGGGCATCGAGGCCATCAAGCAAGGCCTCC
>JAUPLK010000349.1 GCA_030836925.1 Pseudomonadota bacterium | reverse complement strand
ATCACCGAGCGGCAGCCGGCCGCTGTAATTGTGTGGCAGGTCCGTCAGCACCAGGCTCATCAGCGTTCTGGCCAGCGGCGTGCATATCTGGGCGCGGGAGAAACTGCTGCTGCCGGCGTCGAGGTCGTCACAGATGGCCCGCACCAGGCGCACGAAGCCACCGATGGGGCCATCGATGCCTTGCGTCACCGGCAGGAATTCCAGCGGCTGGTGCGGTGTGATGCCGAAATTCTCGGTGAGTGCGAGGCGCAGTGCCGGTCCGTCCAGTTGCACGATGAGCATGTCGAAGTCCGCCGACATGTGATCGATCAGATTGCGGGTCGGGTTCAGGACGCAGACCGTGGCGGCTTCGGTGCGGTAGGTGTCGCGTCCCTGGCTCACTTCGCTGGCGCCGCGCAGCGTGATCTTGACCAGATAGGAATCGACCGGTGTCGGTGCCTGGACGGTTACCTCGCAGCCGTAACGCAGGCTGTTGATCGACATGACACCGAGGTCAGCGCGGTTGTGCCGGAAATCGATGCCCTGGTGCTGTTCACCGAGCACGATGCGATGTGGACGGAACAGCCTGGAGAGATGCTCGCGGGCGCGCAGAGGATTGTCGGTGGCCAGCGCGGTGAAGCGCGAGAGTGGCAATGCTGGCGCTGCAGTCTGCATCATCCGGGTCCTGAATCGGCAGGGCGAGGCCATGGTGCGTCAAGATTCCGGCCGGCGCAATCATGGCGGCGCATCGCCCGCGTTTCGAGGCCAAACGATGCGCATCGCGGCTTGTGCAGATCTGCGGTTGCGGTGAATTCTCTGCCTGTCCGCGCACATCGCAGGAGTGCCACGCATGGATCATTTCCCGACCTCGCGCCGTATCGCGCTGAAGCAGCTGGTCTCCCTGAGCGCCGTCGGTGCCCTGGGGATGCTGCGCTCTGGCAATGGGCAGGCGGCTGCCGGCGGCACACCTGCCGCCATCATTCCCGGCTTTGGCGGCCAGATCACGGCGCGCAGCGATGCCAGCTATGAGTCCCTGCGCCAGGCGCTGGTCTGGCACCGGAGCAAGCCGCAGCGCTATCCCGACCTGATCGTCCAGGTTCGTTCCGAGGCCGAGGTGGCAGCGGTCGTCCGCCATGCCGCGCAAAACAAGCTGAAGATCGCCATCCGCAGCGGTGGCCACAATCCCACCGGTGCCTCGATGCGCGATGGTGGCATCTGCCTGGATCTGTCCGCGCTCACCGACATCAAGGTCGACAAACAGCGCCAGATCGCCTCGGTGCAGACCGGTGTGCGTGCCATCCAGCTGGTTGCACGGCTTGCCGAGGACGACCTCACTTTCCCCACCGCTCACTGCATGACGGTGGGCATGGGCGGCTTTCTGCTCGGTGGCGGCATCGGCTGGAATCACGCTTACCGCAGCGGCATGGCGACGCTGAACATCGAGGGAGCCGAACTGGTGCTCGCTGATGGCAGCCGTGTGGTCGCAAACGCAAAAGAGAATCCGGACCTGTACTGGGCGGTGCGCGGCGGTGGCCCCGGGTTGTTTGCGGCAGTGACGCGCTTCCATCTCCAGGCCTATCCGCTGCCCAAAGCGATCCGCGTCAGTTCGTACATCCTGCCACTCGACAAGCTCTCGACCATGACCTCGACGCTGGACAAGCTGTCGCCAGGCAAGGATCCACGGCTCGAGATCCTGGCCCTGCTCATGCACAACCCGGAGGCGCCACCCGATGCACCGCCGGAGCAGTCCAAGATCTGTTTCCTGACGGCATTTGCCTTCGGCTACTCCGCCGAGGAGTCGCGCGCCATGCTGGCACCGCTGGCGCAATCGCCGATTGCCAGCGATGCCCTGGTCAAGGCGGAGGATCAGCCTTACACCCTGATGCAGCTGTTCCCGAAGTTCTTCAGTACCGAGACGCCGGGCGGTTACATGGGCCGATACGCCGCGGAGAGCGCCATCACCGACGAGCCGGGGAAGATCCTGCATGACATGGCCGATCACTTCCGGACTGCCCGCTCACCGATCTGCCATGTGATCGCCAGCTATGGCCTGAACCTCAAGCCCCACGCCGATGCCTGCTACTCATCGATCGCCCGGCATTACGTGGGCTGCTTCGCCATCTGGGACGACGAGAAGGAGGACGAGATCTACTATCGCTGGCTGGAGAAGGCGACGACCCACATGGATCCCTGGGCCAAGGGTCATTACGTCAACGAAGTGGATGGCCAACGCCACCCCGAGCGCATTCGCCTCTGTTATTCACCGGAAAGCTGGCAGCGCCTGCAGGTGCTGCGGCAGAAATACGATCCGCAGGGCGTGTTTCATTCTTATCTCGCGCCGCCCGCCTGACGGCGCGCCGCGATCCCGCCGCAGGAGCGGCTTCAGCCGCGATCCCCACCGCGGGTAGGAGCGGCTTCAGCCGCGATCCCCACCCTCGATGAGCGTGCGCAGCATCTGATGCAGCTCACCCTGCGCGGCGGGAAGCCCTGCGGCCTCAAGCCCGGCCCGCGTGGCGTCGCGCAGTGCTGCCGAGTGCATCTGCAGTTCCAGCAGCACCGGCCGGGAATTCTTCGGTGTGCCCATGTCAGCTGGATTTGCATAGGCGTGCTCGCAGTGGTGGCGGCTCGTCGAGTGATAGGCCGCA
>JAUPLK010000348.1 GCA_030836925.1 Pseudomonadota bacterium | reverse complement strand
CGATGCCGACCACCATCCGCGCGCCGGTACCGGTACCGCGCAAGGGACCGAGCACGAAGGGCACGGCAAGCATGCACATGAAGGGCACCGCGACCATCGCCGCAAACCGGCTCCAGAAGGCAACCTCGTAGTCGCGTGTCGCCAGACCATTGCGCTTCAGGTACTGGATGTAGCGCCACAACGCCTTGCCGGTCATCGAGTCGGTGCGCACCAGCGTGAGGCCGAGCAGGTCAGGATTCAGGTTGCTGATCGCGAGTGACTGGCCCGCGCTGCTGGTCTCGACCGCGTTCGGCGTGAACACGCTCTCCACATAGTTGTCCAGCAGCCATTGATTGCCGGCCGCCTGGCGCAGCACCTCGGCACGACCAACCGCGGCCAGCGCATCGGCCGACGCCAGCCGGAACACGTACACGCCGCCGGCCGGTTGCTCATCCGTGGGCGGCTGCACATTGAGCAGCATGTTGCCCTCACGGATCCAGGTGCTCTCGCCGGTGCCGGCACCGCTCTGGCCGAACTTCACCATGGCGCGGTACTGGCGGGCGAAGCGCTCGAGCGGCGGTGCGACGAACTCGCCGAGCAATCCGCCTACCACGGCAAACACCAGCCCGGTGACCAGCACCGCCCTGGCGATCCCGGCGGGAGACATGCCGGCGGCACGCAGCACGATCAGTTCGGAACGACTGGCGAGCATGCCGAGCCCGAGCAGGCTGCCGAGCAGCGCGCCGATCGGCAGCAACTGGAACAGCACGGCCGGCAGTTTCATCAGCACCCAGCCGATGGCATCCAGCAGCCCGTAGCCACCCACGCCGATGTCATCAAGCTGGCCCACCAGTTCGATGAAGCCGCCGAGGCTCATCAGCACCGCCAGCACCATGCCGGTGGTGCCGAGAATGGTGACAAACAGATAACGACCAACGACGTTCAAGCCTGCGCTCCCGCCGGCTGCCAGCGCCGTTGCCATTTGCGCAGGGTCCCGCGCTGCACGAGCAGCATCATGCCGGCCACCACCAGGAACAGGCCGTGTACCCACCACAGCCCGCTGTACTCGGGCAACTGCGAGCGCTCCAGCCAGCCGCGCCCGGCGGCCAGCAGGTTCGCGTAGATGACGTAGACGAGGATGGCGGCGGCAAGCCCGCTGAAGCGGCCGCGACGCGGCTCGGTCTTCGCGAGCGGCACGGCGATGATGGTCAGCACCAGCAGCGTCAGTACCGGTGCAAGCCGCCAGTGCAATTCGGCCCGATCGACGGGGGCATCCGAAGCCAGCAATGCGCTCGTGCTCTGCTCACCCGGACCCAGCGCGGCACGACCCGCTGCCGGAATGACAAATGGAATGCCGTGTTCGGCAAACTCCACCATCCGGAACCGGGCCCCGCCCGGCTCGCCTTCATAACGGCGGCCGCGCGCAAACACCAGCTCACGATAACGGCCATCACCCGAAATGTTCTGCCAGGCCTCGTCCGCGAGGATGATCTCCACCCGCTTGCCACGCTGGCGCTGCACGAAGACCTTGTGCAGATGCTGATCACCGGTCAGCGACTCGGCATACATAACGGCCGCACCGTCACCGAAACTGATGAAGCGGCCCGGTTCGAGCAGGCCCAGGCCCGTATCGCGCTTGGCCAGTTCGGCCAGCGCCTGCACCTCGCGCACGGCGGCCGGTGCCGCCACCAGCGACAGCCAGGCCACAGCGCCGGCCAGCAGCAGGCCCAACATCAGCAAGGGCCGGTACAACTGCACGGGGCCGATGCCACAGGCCATCATCGCCGCCATCTCACTGTCGTGATACAGCCGGGCCAGCGACAGCATGATGGCCAGAAAAAAGCTGAGCGGCACCAGTATGGTGAGGTACTGCACGATCGTCAGCGCCATGACCCGCACGATCGCATCGCGGGGTATCTGGCTGGCCGCCGCATCACCGAGTACCGCGGCAAACTGGTTGGTGATCAAAATCAGCAGCAGCACCAGCGTAACGGCCAGCCAGGTCTGCCCGACCTCACGCAGCAGGTAGCGATTCAGCAGGCTGGCGCCCCGGGGTGTCTTAGCCACGCTCATGTCGATTCAAGTACACTACGGCGCAATCCGGACGGTGCAAAACCCTGCGATCAAACTACCTTGTGGTAGCGGCTGCCGGGAGTCAAGCACACCCATCCGCCGCGCAACAGAGGGCAGCATGAAATTCACAGTCAACGCACCTGGCGCCACCCGGCAACGCACCGCCTGCGCCATCGTCGGCATCTATCTCGATGGAATACTTTCAGACACGGCGCAAGCACTCGACAAGGCCAGCGGCGGCCTGCTCAGCGACGTGACCCGCAACCGTGATATTCGCGGCGAGACCGGCGAGACGCTGCTCCTCACCCACACCGGCAAGCTGCCCTGCAAGCGCATCCTGCTGGTCGGTCTCGGCAAGTCCGGCAAACTCGAGCAGCGCGGCTATCGCAAGGCCGTGCGCGCCGCGTATTCCGCCTTGGGCAAGGCCGGCCACGCCGACCTCGTCAATTTTCTCGGCCTCGAGCCCGTCAGCGATGCCGACGCCTACCGCAAGGCACGCATCGCAGTCGAGCTCTGGCATGAAACGAGCTATCGCTTCACGGCAATGAAGTCGGCGCCGGCCGCCAAGGCCA
>JAUPLK010000088.1 GCA_030836925.1 Pseudomonadota bacterium | reverse complement strand
ACAGCGGCGTGACCATTGCCGGCAGCCAAGCCCCGCAGCGCATCGTCGGTACTGGGACGCCTGATGGCAGCTTTACGTACGTCCACCCGACGGGCGGCGAGTACGCTAACATCACTGGTACAACGTACTGGACGCAGGCTGGCCCGACGCTGACTTCCAGCAGCACCTTCAACGAGTCTCCCTTGGCGGCCTATATCGGTCTTGGCAATCTGAATTTCTTTCTGACCACTCAGAACTACGACTACTTGGCCACCCTCGGTACGAGTTCGGGGTCGGGCCAGGGTTTGTCAACCAACATTCAGGGCCAGGTGAGCGTGACCTACGAGTACAACGTGGTTCCGGTACCTGCGGCAGCTTGGCTGTTTGGCTCTGCCCTCGGGATCATGGGCGTGATGCGGCGGAAGTTTTCCGCCTAAGCGTTCGGCGACCAGTTGAAACAAGGAAACCCGCTTCGGCGGGTTTTCTGCTTTATGGGGTGTGGTGCCTGAGCATTGATTATTGCTGGTCAGGAATCGCGCCTGAAGGCGCTCCCACAAGAAGCCGCTCCTACGGGCTAGAACATCGAATTGTTGTTGCCGGGGTCGACCGTGACTTTCTTGCGGCTGGGAATGAAATCACCGGTGATCATCTGGTCGTAGGCCATGCCCGGGCCGACCATCGGATAGACGCCCGCATCGGGATCGATGATGACTTCGAGGAATGCCGGTCCCGGGAAGCTGACGAATTCCTGGATGACACGCGGCACATCGGCCTTGCTGTCGAGGCGCACCGCGTAGTCGAAGCCGTCGGCCTGGGCCGCACGCACGAAGTCCTTGCGGTGCAGGGACTTGTCGGTGGCTGACAGCCGGCCCTGGTAGTAGAGCTTCTGCCACTGCTTGACCATGCCATCGCCGAAATTGTTGAGCACGACGACCTTGACCGGCAGCTTGTAGGTGGTGACGGTCTCGAGTTCACCGAGATTCATGCGGATGCTGGCATCGCCATCGATGTCGATGACCAGGCGTTCCGGGTGCGCGAACTGCGCGCCGATGGCCGCCGGCAGGCCGAAGCCCATGGTGCCCATGCTGCCGGAAGTGAGCCACAGCCGCGGCTCGCGAAAGTCGAAGTACTGTGCCGACCACATCTGGTGCTGGCCGACACCGGTGGTGATGATGGCCGTGCCGCGCGTGTGCAGGTTGATCTGCTCGATGATGTAGTTGGGCTGGATCAGCGGGCTGGCCCGGTCATAGTCCATCGCATAGGTGCGTTTGAGCTCGTCCAGCTCGCGATGCCAGGCACTGAAGTCGGTGCGCAGCGCATGTTTGTCAGCCCAGGCGATCAACTGCCGCAGGTCGCGGTCGAGCAGGCCGACGTTGTGCCAGTCGGCGGCCTTCACCTTGCCGATCTCGCAGGGATCGATGTCGAAGTGCGCGACCTTGAGCGCCCTCGGTGCGAACTTGTCCGGCACCGCGGCCACGCGGTCGTCGAAGCGGGCGCCGATGGCAATCAGGAAGTCGCAGTCATCGACGGCATAGTTGGCGGCGGCGGCACCGTGCATGCCCAGCATGCGCAGGGCCAGCCGGTCGGTCGTGTCGCAGGCGCCGATGCCCATCAACGTGGTGGTGACGGGTATGCCGAAGCGCGCGGCGAAGGCGCGCAGGGCTGCAGAGGCGTTGGCGCTGACCACGCCACCGCCGGCGTAGATCAGCGGGCGGCTTGAACTGCGCAGGATGTCGAAAAACGACTTCGCGGCCGAGGCCGGAATCTCGCTGCCGATCGCGGCGTCGATGCGCTTGCGGTAGGCATCGATGGGCAGCAGGCCGGTGCCCTGGAATTCACCGACCCAGTTCTGCACATCCTTGGGTACATCGATGACCACCGGCCCGGGCCGGCCCATCGCGGCAATCTCGAAGGCCGTGCGCACCGTGCTTTCGAGCTGGTGCGGATCGGTGACCAGGAACACGTGTTTGGCGACCGAGCCCATGATTGCCGAGACCGGCGCCTCCTGGAAGGCATCGGTACCGATGACATTGGTGGGCACCTGGCCGCAGATGACGACCATCGGCACCGAGTCGGCCAGCGAGTCGCGGATCGGGGTGACGGTGTTGGTGGCGCCAGGGCCGGAGGTGACCATGCACACGCCGACCCGGCCACTGGCACGCGCGTAACCGGCGGCCATGAAGCCTGCACCCTGCTCGTTGGCAGGCACGATCAGCGGCAGCGGCGCCGTGCCATTGTCATCGCGGTGTTCATCGTTGTAGCGGAACACGGCATCGTAGGTGGGCAGGATCGCCCCGCCGCTGTAACCGAATACCGTCTGCACGCCCTCGTCGACGAGCACCTGTACGATGATCTCGGCCCCCGTCATGCGCTTGCCGGCGAGCGGGTGGGGTATGGGTTCGGCGGTCTGGGTCCGTGTTGTCATAAAGTGATGTTCGGTGTGATGATCGCGACGCGGCAGGAGCGGTTTGCCGGGCTCTCGCAGAGACCCGTTGAAAGGTTGACCGCAAAGCTTCGCAGGAGTTTTAACCAACTACTCCCGCATTGCAATAGAAGTGGATCTGGGCGAGTATTCCCGA
Organism: Pseudomonadota bacterium; assembly: GCA_030836925.1. Classification (GTDB taxonomy): domain Bacteria; phylum Pseudomonadota; class Gammaproteobacteria; order Steroidobacterales; genus SHZI01. The sequence continues at coordinate 4,208 of JAUPLK010000088.1, read as the reverse complement.
CGCGTTTTTTTTCCAGTCATTTGCCTGCCGGTCACCCGATGCGCCATATCATTTCCATCCTGCTGCGGAACGAAGCCGGTGCGCTGACCCGGGTTGCCTCGCTGTTTTCGACCCGTGGCTACAACATCGAATCCCTGAACGTCGCGCCCACCGAGGATCCGCTGGTCTCGCGCCTGACGCTGGTGACACTGGGCTCCGATCCCGTCATCCGCCAGATCAACAACCAGCTGCTGAAGCTGATCGACGTGGTCAGCATCTTCGACCTCACCGAGGGCGACCACATCGAGCGTGAGTTGCTGCTGCTCAAGCTCCGGGTGGAGGCCGGTGAACTGGTGCGTATCCAGGAACTGGTGCAGAGCGAAGGCGCCCGCCTGCTCGATGATCGGCTCGACAGCTACACGCTCGAGCTGACGGGTGCGGCCGCCCGCCTCGACAACTTCATCAACCGCGCGGCTGTCCATGCGGAAATCCGCTCGGTCGTGCGCAGTGGGCCGCTGGCCGTAAGACGCGGGGCACCGGCTCACTCGAGCACGCCGTGACGGCCCGGAGTGCCGGCAGATGACGTCACAGGTCCAACCGCTGCATGACCGCAACGCTGCGCTGCGTAGTGCAGGCCGGATCGTGCTCAAGATCGGCTCCTCGCTGCTCGTCGACCGCGAGTCGGGGCGGCTCAATCGTGCCTGGCTGGAGTCGGTCGCCGATGAACTGGCCCGGCTGCAGGCGCGCGGCCAGCAGGTGCTGGTGGTGTCCTCGGGTGCCATTGCGCTGGGCCGGCAGTACCTGGGCATGGCGCGCGACCAGCGACGCCTTGAGGATGCACAGGCAGCTGCCGCTGCCGGCCAGGTCCTGCTCGCCCACGCCTATCAGGACCTGCTCGAACCGCGCGGCATCAAGATCGCCCAGGTGCTGCTGACGCTCGACGATACCGAGAACCGGCGCCGCTACCTCAATGCGCGCAATACCCTGGAGACACTGCTGCGGCTCAAGGTGATACCGGTCATCAACGAGAATGACACGGTCGCGACGCAGGAGATCCGCTACGGTGACAACGACCGGCTCGGGGCGCGCGTGGCGGAGATGACCAGTGCCGACGTGCTGGTACTGCTCTCGGATGTGGATGGTCTTTACGACGGCGATCCCACCCTGAATGCCGGTGCCACGCTGATTCCCGAAGTGCGCGAACTGACGCCGGCCATCGAGGCGCTGGCCGGTGCTTCGGCAACCGAGTACGGTTCCGGCGGCATGGTGACCAAGCTGGTCGCGGCGCGGATCTGCATGAATGCCGGCTGTGCGACGGTGATCGCCAGCGGCCGACGGCTGTTTCCGCTGCAGGCCATCGAAGACGGCGCCGCCTGTACCTGGTTTCTGCCGGGGCGCACGCCGCGTCAGGCGCGCAAGCAGTGGATCGCCGGTACGCTGGTGCCGCGCGGCAGTCTGGTCATCGATGCGGGTGCCGAACGCGCACTGCGCGGCGGCAGCAGCCTGCTGCCGGTCGGGGTGGTCGACGTCACGGGCGAGTTCCAGCCGGGTGATGCCGTGCTGGTGCGCGGTCCTGACGGCCGCGATCTGGCGCGCGGCCTGGTGACCTGTTCAAGCGCCGAGGCGCGGCGCATTCGTGGCCGACGCAGCGAGGAACTCGCGGCGCTGCTCGGCTACAGTGGTCGCGACGAAATGATCCACCGCGACAACCTTGCCCTGCTGGACACCTGAGTCAGATCATCATGAGTGCGACGTCCCTGCCGGATACAGACACTGCTGCCAGCCTGGCCACCGCGATGCGTGCGCTGGGTGAGCAGGCCCGCGCGGCCGCGCGGGCTCTGGCCCGCGCCAGTACTGCGCAGAAGACCGCGGCGCTGCTGGCTGCGGCAGCCGCCATCCGTGCGCAATGCGACCAGATCCTCGCGGCGAATGCCCGCGACATGGAGACGGCGCGGCAGCGACAGCTGTCGGCTGCGCTGCTCGACCGGCTGGCCCTGGATGCGAAGCGCGTGGAGGCCATGGCGGCCGGCATCGAAGCGGTTGCGGCCTTGCCGGACCCGGTGGGCACGGTGATCGCCGAATGGACCCGTCCGAACGGTCTGCGCATCCAGCGCGTGCGCGTGCCGCTGGGCGTGATCGGCATCATTTATGAGAGCCGGCCGAACGTCACTGCCGATGCGGGTGCGCTGTGTCTGAAGTCCGGCAATGCCGTGATCCTGCGCGGTGGTTCGGAGAGCTTTCACTCCAGTCACGCGATCCATGCGGCGCTGGTCGCCGGCCTGCACGCCGGTGGACTGCCCGCGGCCGCGATCCAGATGGTGCCGACCGCGAACCGTGATGCGGTGGGTTACCTGCTGGCGCACATGCAGGAATTCATCGATGTCATCGTGCCCCGCGGCGGCAAGAACCTGATCGCCCGCGTGCAGGCCGATGCGCGGGTGCCGGTGATCGGACATCTCGAGGGGCTGTGTCACGTCTATGTGCACCGTTCCGCGGAGGTGGCCATGGCCACTGACGTGGTGCTGAACGCCAAGATGCGGCGCACCGGCATCTGCGGTGCGGCCGAGACCCTGCTCATCGACCGCGACTGCCTCGCGACCCACTGGCGGCCGCTTGCCGATGCGCTGATCGCGGCAGGCTGCGAGTTGCGCGGTGACGCCGAGCTGTGTGCGCTCGACAGCCGGGTCAAGCCGGCAGCCGAGGCGGACTGGAGCACCGAATACCTGGATGCGATCCTCGCCTGCCGCGTGGTCGGCGATATCGACGCGGCCATCGCGCACATCACGCGCTACGGATCCGGACATACCGAGTCGATCATCGCCAGCGATGCACAGGCGGCAGAAAAATTCCTGCACGATCTGGACAGCGCCATCCTGCTGCACAACGCCTCCACCCAGTTTGCCGACGGCGGCGAGTTCGGCATGGGTGCCGAAATCGGCATCGCCACCGGCCGCATCCACGCCCGCGGTCCGGTCGGCGCCGAACAGCTCACCAGCTACAAGTACCTGGTTCATGGCACCGGCCAGACCCGGCCGTAGGAGCGCCCGCAGGAGCGGCTTCAGCCGCGATCCCGAGCCGGTCAAAAGATCGCGCCTGAAGGCGCTCCAACACGACCTGATCGTCATCGGCGGCGGCATCAACGGCACCGGCATCGCGCGCGATGCGGCACTGCGCGGGCTCAATACCTGCCTGGTGGAGCAGGCTGATCTGTGCAACAGCACCACGCGCTGGTCGAGCCGGCTGATCCACGGCGGGCTGCGCTACCTGGAGTTTGGTGAACTGGGCCTGGTGCACGAGTCCCTGCAGGAGCGCGGCCGGCTGCTGCGCAATGCCGCGCACCTGGTACGGCCGCTGCAGTTGTTCATCCCGGTCTATGCGCACAGCCGGCGCGGCATCAACACCGTCGATTTCGGTCTGTGGGTCTACGATCTGCTGTCGATCGGCGGCGGGCTGCCCGGACATCGCCGCCTGTCGCGCGACGCCGCCCTTGTCGAGTTGCCGGCGCTCAACCCGGAAGGACTGGATGGCGGCATCCTCTATCACGATGCACAGGTGACCTTCGTCGAACGGCTGGTGGTCGAGAACGCGCTGGCTGCAAGTGCAGCGGGAGCGATCATCCGTACCCGTACGACGGTCGAGCGCATCGTGCTGGAGGGCAATCAGGTGCAGGGTGTGGTGCTGCGCGACAACCACAGCGGGCAAAGCGAAACCCTCACGGCACGCGCGGTGGTCAACGCGGCCGGTCCGTGGGTGGACCGGGTGCTGGCGGGTGCCGATTGTGCGATGCCCCGGTTCATGGGCCCGACCAAGGGCACGCACATCGTGGTGCACCGATTTGCCGGCATGACGGAGGTGGCCTGCTATGCCGAGGCGCGCAGCGATGGCCGGCCGTTTTTCATCATCCCGTGGAACGGGCTGGTGCTGATCGGCACCACGGACACCCGCTGTGATGCCGATCCCGCCACGGTGCATGCGGAGGAGGCCGAGATCGCCTGGCTGCTGGCCGAAGCGGCGCATGTTTTTCCGGATGCAGAACTCGGACGCGACAGCGTGCTGTATGCCTACAGTGGCCTGCGGCCGCTGCCGCGTCAGGGACTGCGCGAGACGGCTTCGATCACGCGGCGCCACCAGATCCGTCATCATGGGCGCACGGCGCGCGGTCTGTACTCGGTCATCGGCGGCAAGATCACGACCTACCGGCATCTGGCCGAGGAGGTGGTCGACCAGGT
>JAUPLK010000087.1 GCA_030836925.1 Pseudomonadota bacterium | reverse complement strand
CGGTATCAGCCAGCACCTTGACGAGCCCGGCCGCCTGCTCCATGGCCCTGGCCCGGCCGCTGGCGGCGAAATTGAAGGTGCCGACCTTGTAGGACTGGCCGGCTTCCTTGAGTTGCTCTTCCGTCTGGCCCACCCAGGCGATCTCCGGCGCGGTATAGATCACGCTGGGAATTGCCGCGTAGTTGACATGGCCGTAACGGCCGGCGATCAGATCGGCAACCATCACGCCTTCTTCCGAGCCCTTGTGGGCCAGCATCGGTCCGCGCACCAGGTCGCCGACGGCCCAGACATTGGCAGCGGTGGTCCGGCATTCGGCATCGACGGCCACGAATCCGCGCTCGGTCAGTTGCACGCCAGCCAGCGGATCCAGCAAACCCTGGCTGGCGGGCCGCCGCCCTACCGCAACGATCAGCCTATCGACGTCGAGCGAATGCTGGCCACGCTCATCCTCATAGCTCACGGTCACGCCTGCCGCCGTGGTCCGGGTTTCGGTCACCCGCGCACCGAGCCGGATATCCAGCCCCTGCTTCTTGAACTGTCGCTGGGCATCCCTGGCGATTTGCCCGTCCACCATGAACAGGAAGCGATCCATGGCCTCGATGACCGTGGTCTGTGCGCCGAGACGCTGCCAGACGCTGCCGAGTTCAAGGCCGATGACACCACCACCGATCACGCCGAGGCGGGCCGGTACAGCCGGGAATTCCAGCGCCCCCCAGGAGTCGACGATTTTCTCGCCATCGAAAGCTGCAAAGGGCAGCTCGACCGGCACGGAACCGGCGGCGAGCACCACATGTTCGGCCTCCAGCAATTCGGGCTCGCCGCTGTCCGGCGTGTAGCGGATCTTGTTGGCGGGCAACAGATGACCGTGACCAAACAGGCTGATCACGCCATTGGCCCGGAACAGCTCCTGGATGCCACCGGAGAACTGCCGCACGATGGCTGCCTTGCGCGCCTGCATCACGGCCAGGTCCAGCTCCGGCTTGCTGACCTGTATGCCATGGCTGGCAAATTCGTGGCCGGCGCGGTGAAAGAGTTCGGAGGACTCGAGCAGCGCCTTGGAAGGAATGCAACCCGCGTTGAGACAGGTGCCGCCAAGCGCATGCTGCCCGTCGCGGTTCTTCCAGGCATCGATGCAGGCGACCCGCAGGCCGTTCTGGGCTGCGCGTATGGCGGCGACGTAACCGGCCGGTCCACCACCGATGACAACCACGTCGTATTTGCTGCTCACCGCTTTACCCCCTCTGCCTCAGACACCCAGCAGGAGCCGCGCCGGATCTTCGAGCGTGTCTTTCATCGCCACCAGGAACTGCACCGCCTCGCGACCATCGACGATGCGATGGTCGTAGGTCAGCGCGATGTACATCATCGGACGCGCGACGATCTGCCCGTCGACCACCATCGGCCGCTCCTGGATCTTGTGCATGCCGAGGATGCCACTCTGCGGAGGATTGAGGATCGGCGTGGACAGCAGCGAACCGAACACGCCGCCATTGGTCAGCGTGAAGGTTCCACCGACCAGATCATCCATGCCGAGCGCACCCTCGCGCGCCTTGCGGCCGAATTCGGCAATCGCCGCCTCGATCGCCGGCAGGCTGAGCCGCCCGGCATCGCGCAGTACCGGAACGACCAGACCACGATCGGTCGACACCGCCACACCGACGTCGTAGTAGTCGTGGTAGACGATATCCTGGCCTTCGATGGCGGCATTGACGCCGGGATAGCGTCGCAGCGCCTCGATGGCCGCCTTGACGAAGAAGCCCATGAAACCCAGCCGTACACCATGCTGCTTTTCGAAGGCCTCCTTGTAGCGGCTGCGCAGAGCCAGGATCTCGCCCAGGTCAACCTCGTTGAAAGTGGTCAGCATGGCCGCCGTGTGCTGGGCCGTTACCAGGCGCTCGGCAATCTTCGCGCGCAGGCGTGTCATCGGCACTCGCCGCTCGATGCGACCATCGCCGGTCACCGGCTCTGGCGACCTGAGGGCACCGGTCGCGACCGGCTTGCGCACATCGCTCTTCTGGATGCGCCCCTGCGGACCACTGCCCTGCAGCATCGTCGGATCGATGCCCTGCTCCGCTGCCAGGCGACGCACGGCCGGACCGGTCTTGCCACTGTTGCGCTCGGCAGGCGGCGCAGTCGCACTCGTTGCATCGGCGGCAACTGCCGTCACCGGAGCAGGCTGACCATCCGCAACCACAGCCACCGGCCGGTCCCCGGCTGTCGCTTCGAAGACCGCCAGCAGCTGGCCGCTGGTCACCGTGCTGCCGGCCTGAACCCGGATCTCACGCAAGATACCGCGCTGGGGTGCGGGGACTTCAAGCACCACCTTGTCGGTTTCGAGATCGGCCAGATTTTCGTCACGCTCGACAATGTCACCCGGCGCCTTGTGCCAGTTCACCAGGGTGGCATCGCTCACCGATTCCGGCAGGCGCGGTACTTTGACTTCGATCATGTGCAGATATCCCCTGTTTAGCCGACGTCTGCCGACAGTGCGGTTTCGACCAGTGCCTGCTGCTGCTGAACGTGCAGCTGGAAAATCCCCGGTGCGGGCGCCGCGGCACCCGGACGACCGGCATAGTAGAGCTCCTGGCCTTTCTGCAGCGGCCGCTGCAACTGATGGCGGATCTGGTACCAGGCACCCTGGTTCTGCGGCTCTTCCTGGCACCAGACCACTTCCCGCGCCTGCGGGTAGCGTGCCAGCACGGCCGCATATTCAGCGCCGGGAAACGGATACAGCTGCTCGATGCGGACCAGGGCAACATCCGCCTGGCTCTTGGCACGCCGCGCCTCGAGCAGGTCGAAGTACACCTTGCCGCTGCAAAAAACCACCCGGCGTACCGCGGCACGCGCCAGCGGATCGACCTCGTCGATGAGCAGATGGAAGCGGCCATGGATCAACTCATCAAGCGGCGAACTCGACAACCGGTGGCGCAACAGGCTCTTCGGCGTCATCACGACCAGCGGCTTGCGCAGCGCGCGCAGCATCTGTCGGCGCAGCATGTGGAACATCTGGGCCGGCGTGGACGGCACGCAGACCTGGATGTTCTGCTGGGCGCACAACTGCAGGAAGCGCTCCAGGCGTGCCGATGAATGCTCGGGGCCCTGCCCCTCCTGGCCGTGCGGCAGGAACAGCACCAGTCCGCACAGGCGGCCCCATTTCTCCTCGCCGGAACTGATGAACTGGTCGATGAGCACCTGCGCACCGTTGCAGAAATCACCGAACTGCGCCTCCCAGATCACCAGCGCATCCGGATCGGTACTTGCATAGCCGTACTCGAAACCGAGGACTGCCTCCTCGGAGAGCAGCGAGTCGGTCACGGTAAAGCGCCGGCGGTCCTTGCCGCTGGAAAGATTGTCGATGGGCGTCCAGGTCTGTTCGGTCAACTGGTCGTGCAGCACACAGTGACGATGAAAGAAGGTGCCGCGACCACTGTCCTGCCCGGTGAGCCGGACGTTGATACCGGCGCGAACCAGGCTGCCATACGCCATCAACTCGGCAAAACCCCAGTCCATCGGCAGCTCGCCAGCCGCCATGCGCTCACGGTCTGTGATCACCCGCGCAACGCGCGGATGCAGGCTGAAGTGCTTTGGAACGCTATTGATCTCGCGACCCAGTACAGCCACTTCTTCGCCGCCCAGCGCGGTTGCCGCCGGTTCGTCCCAGTCAGCGCGGACGTGGCGACTCCAGTCCACCGTGTATTCGTTGCCGAGCATGCCAAGCGCCGCCTGGGGCAGCGGCTGGCCGGCGTCGACACGTTCCCGGTAGTCCTCACTCATGCGCTCGGTTTCCGGCGCGTCAAGCACGCCGCGCTCCATCAGCTTGCGGGCATAGATCTGCCGGGTCGTGGGGTGCTTGCGGATCGCCTGGTACATGAGCGGCTGGGTTGCGCCCGGTTCGTCGGCCTCGTTGTGGCCATGCCGCCGGTAACACACCAGGTCGATCACCACGTCCTTGTGGAAGGTCTGCCGGTAATCGAGCGCCAGCCGCGTCACGAACACCACGGCTTCCGGGTCATCGCCGTTCACGTGAAAGACCGGCGCCTCGATCATGCGCGCGATGTCGCTGCAGTAGGCCGTGGACCGCGCATCGCGGGGATCGCTGATGGTGAAACCGACCTGGTTGTTGCAGACGATATGCAGCGTGCCCCCCGTCCGGAAACCGCGGGTCTGCGAGAGCTGCAGGGTTTCCGCCACCACGCCCTGGCCGGCAAAGGCCGCATCACCATGCAGCAGCACGGGCAGGATCGCAGTGCCGTCGACATCGCCACGGCGCTCCTGCCGGGCCCGCACCGAACCTTCGACCACCGGGTTGACGATCTCCAGATGCGAGGGATTGAAGGCCAGCACCACATGCACATTGCCGCCCGGGGTACGGATATCGGAGGAGAAGCCCATGTGGTACTTCACGTCGCCCGAGCCCTTCACGCGCGCCGGGTCATACACGCCTTCGAATTCGGAGAACAGGGCCTGCGGTGCCTTGCCGAGGATATTGACCAGCACGTTGATCCGGCCGCGGTGCGCCATGCCCAGCACGATCTCCTGGATGCCGCCGGCACCACCCTGCTGGATCAGGTCATCGAGCAGCGGCACCAGACTGTCACCGCCCTCGAGCGAGAAACGCTTCTGCCCGACATAGCGCGTGTGCAGATACCGCTCGATGCCCTCGGCGGCAGTCAGCTGCCGCAGGATGTGACGACGATCATCATCACTCCAGGGGTCGCTCAGCATCCCCCGCTCCAGGCGTTCGCGGATCCAGCGTCGCTCCCGGCCCCGCGACAGATGCGCGTAGTCGGCACCCACCGTACCGGCATAGACGCGCTTCAGCACCCCCATCAACTCGCGCAGCGTCATGCGCACATCGGTCTGCCCGGCAAAATTGCCGACATAGAAAGCCGTGTCGAGATCGGCATCGCCGAGTCCCAGCTGGTCGAGACGCATGACCGCCGGCATCGGCCGCTTTTCGAGCCCGAGCGGATCAAGATCCGCGATCTGGTGGCCGCGCAGACTGTAAATCTGGATCAGGCGGGAGACGGCTGCCTGCTTCTCCACCGACGGTTGCGCAGCGCCGCTCTGGATGCCGCCAATCGGCGGCGAGCGCGTGATCGGGGGCGCTGACAAACCGGCCACCTCGCGCGCCGGTGCATGCTCGGCAAAAAACTGCCGCCATGGCGCACTGACCGAGCCCGGATCCTGCAACCAGCGCGCGTATAGGTCCTCAACGTAGTCCGCGTTGCCCGCAAAGAGCGGCGACGCAGCATAGATCTGCTGCAGACTGTGGGTCATATTTTGTCGGCTGGTTGATCAGAAAAACGTGAAGGCGTCGCGGATTCTACCTTTTCTATCCTGCCGGCCCATCGCCTGTTGCAACACCGGCACCAGGGCACAGTGATACATCCGACCCGGACCCTCAAAAATAAGTGACAAACATCCAGACTTCATACACCAGCAGCACAACATAGCCGGCACAGAACAACTGCAGCAGGCGGACCACCGGAAAAACACCCATGAACTGACGCCGGGCCACGACGGCAAGCAGCACGGCTGACAGGCCCGTGCTGCCAATCTTGACGGCCAGAAATGTCCTGACGTCGTGCGTGATCAGCGCATTCATGACCACATTGATCTCCTGGGCACCGGAAGCGAGCAGATTCAGCGTAAACAGCGCATCGGTACAACTCATCAAGACCACGGCCAGAACCAGATAGAGCACACGGGGTTCATGCCAGTCGAGAAACACGCGCTCATGATCACCGTCACGTCGACCATGGCGCCGCCGGGGACGGAAGCTGCCGTAGGTAAATGACCAGAATGAGTGGCTGCGGCGCTCGTTCAAGCGGCGCTCCGCAAGCACGGGATCACACGGGACCTGGCCTGTCAGGCGCTGAAACCAGCGGCCCCAGACAGAAGTCCGGGCAGTTTCCACCACTTCACGTTCACGCTGCGGCTGGAGTGAATGATGCCCCACGCACTGTTTTCCTCAAGCCCTAGAATCGGCCCGGGCCATATTAGAGGCTCTGGCAACGCGGCAGCTTGTTGCAGTTCGCACTCCGGAGTCCGGGATTTACCATGCTTTTCAGCATCGCCTTGATGGAAACCACTGACGGAAGAATGCGCGCTGTGGTGCCTGATCTGCCTGGCTGTGAGTCAATCGGTCATCTGGAACAGGAACTGCTGCCGAAACTGCGCCTGCTGGTCGAAGAAGCACTCACCTGCCTGCTGATGGCCGGCAAGCCCCTGCCCGACACTCGCGACGGGGCTGTACCGACTGACCGCCAGGATCTGGCCCCGGCACGATGGTGCAGCCTGCACATCAATCTGGCTCACCTCGAAGCACTCGCCAGACATCAGCGTCAGCGCTGACAGCAGGCCAGTCAGCTATTTCGGGCGAACGGGTGCATCGTCAACGGTGGTCATCGTGATACCCGGTTGCATTGCCCCTGTCGCCAGCGCCTTCAGGTAGTTAACCGTCGCCAGATGGCAGTAGCTCTGGCCCTGGACAATCTCCGGCAGGAAGCTGGTAATCCAGCTGTCGTAGTCCTGATACAGACCCGGCGAACTGATGTGGATCGCACCATCTTCGCCGCGATAGCTGAGCTGGAAATCTTCCAGGTAGGAACGTCCGGTGACATAGGGCTCGTTGGCATCGATGACGAAGGCCGCTGCCTTGGCTGCTGCCGCCGGCTGACCGGCCTGCTGCAGCTCTGTAACCGCCTGCGCACGCGCCAGTCGCGTCATGTCCGGGCAATAGAGCTGTTTGCCCGCTGCCTTGGCGCCGAAGGCCG
>JAUPLK010000347.1 GCA_030836925.1 Pseudomonadota bacterium | reverse complement strand
TGGTCGTGCAGTGGCTTGACCAGCGGCGCCAGGCAATTGGTCGTGCAGGACGCGTTCGAAATGACCGTGTGTGCAGCCTTGAGCGACTTGTGGTTGACGCCATAGACGATGGTCGCATCCACATCCTTGCCACCAGGCGCCGAAATCACGACCTTCTTGGCCCCGCCCTGCAGGTGCGCACTGGCCTTTTCCTTGCTGGTGAAGAATCCGGTGCACTCGAGCACCACGTCGACACCGAGTTCGCCCCAGGGCAGCTCGGCCGGATTGCGCTTGGCCAGCACGCGGATCTTGTCGCCATTGACGACCATGTAGTCGCCTTCGACGGCGACGGTGCCGGGGAATTTGCCGTGCGCGGTGTCGTACTTGGTCAGGTGTGCATTGGTCTTTGCATCACCCAGGTCGTTGATCGCGACCACAGAAATCTCGCCGGTACGCTTCGACTCGTACAGCGCACGCAGCACGTTGCGGCCGATTCGGCCATAGCCATTGATGGCAACTTTGACAGTCATCAGATGCACTCCTTGAAAATTCAGGTGGCCAGCAGTTTCAGCGCGAGCTGCTCGACATGCTCGGGCGTGAAGCCGAAATGGCGGAACAGTTCCGGGGCCGGCGCCGACTTGCCGAAGGTATCCAGGCCACAGACCCGGCCGGCCGAGCCGACCCAGCGATACCAGCCGTCACTGACGCCGGCTTCGATGGCGACGCGCCGGCTCACCGCGGCCGGCAGCACCGACTCGCGATACGCGGCATCCTGTGCGGCAAACACCGTCGTGGAAGGCATGGAGACCACGCGCACACCGTGCCCCCTGCCCGCCAGCAGATCTGCCGCCGCCAGCGCCAGCGGCACTTCGGAACCGGTGGCGATCAGGATCAGGTCGGTCTTTGCAGCATCGCGCAGCACATAGGCGCCGCGGCGGATGGCCGCGATCTGGGCGGGCGTCCGTGGCTGCGCCGGCAGCGCCTGGCGTGTCAGCACGAGGCTGGTCGGCCCCTTGTCGCGTTCGATCGCGTCCTGCCAGGCAACGGCGGTCTCGACCGCGTCGCAGGGCCGCCAGACGCACATGTTCGGAATGAGCCGCAGGCTGGCCGTGTGCTCGACGGGCTGATGCGTGGGCCCGTCCTCGCCGAGGCCGATGGAATCATGCGTGAACACATGGATGACGCGGATTTCCATCAGCGCCGCCATGCGCAGCGCGTTGCGCGAGTAATCCGAGAAGGTCAGGAAGGTGCCGCCAAAGGGCAGCAGGCCGCCATGCAGGGCGATGCCGTTCATGGCCGCTGCCATGCCGAACTCACGCACACCCCAGGAAATATAGTTGCCGGCAACATGATCAGGCTTGATGGTCACGGCCGTCTTGACGCGCGTGAGGTTCGAGCCGGTCAGATCGGCAGAGCCGCCGAGGAACTCGGGCAGATTGGGTGCAAAAGCATTGAGCGCGTCTTCCGAAGACTTGCGCGTGGCCTTGGCGGCGGTCTCGGCCGCGATCTTCGCGATCGCGGCCGCAGCATGCGTCGGCCAGCTGTCCGGCAGTTTGCCGGCCATGCGGCGCGTGAACTCCGCGGCAAGCTCGGGATAGTCGCGGCCATAAGCGGCGTAGAGATCGCGCCACTCCCGCTCGAGTTGCGCGCCGGCCGGACGCGCATCCCATGCCGCAGCGATGGCCGCCGGGATTTCAAAGGGCGGGGAGTCCCAGCCGAGCTTCTTGCGGGCTGCGGCCACTTCATCGGCACCCAGCGCTTCGCCGTGTACCTTTTCAGTCCCCTGCCGGTTCGGCGCGCCGAAGCCGATGATGGTCTTGCAGCAGATCAGCGTCGGCCGGCCCGCGTCTGCGCGTGCCGTTTCGATCGCCGCACGGATCGCCACGGGGTCGTGCCCGTCGATGTCGCGGATCACCTGCCAGCCATAGGCCTCGAAGCGTCCGGGTGTGTCATCTCCGAACCAGGCCTGCACATGGCCGTCGATGGAGATGCCGTTGTCGTCGTAAAGACAGATCAGCTTGCCGAGACCCAGCGTACCGGCCAGCGAGCAGGCCTCATGCGAAACGCCTTCCATGAGGCAGCCGTCGCCGAGGAATACATAAGTATGGTGATCAACCACCGGATAGCCGGGCCGGTTGAACTCGGCCGCGAGCAGCTTTTCTGCCAGCGCCATGCCGACGGCATTGGCCACGCCCTGACCCAGCGGGCCGGTGGTCGTTTCGATACCGAGGTGCAGCTCCCGCTCCGGGTGACCGGCGGTGTGCGAACCCAGCTGACGAAAACGCCGCAGATCATCGATCGAGAGCCCATAGCCGCTCAGATGCAGCACGGCATAAAGCAGCATCGAGCCGTGACCATTTGACAGAACGAAGCGGTCGCGGTCAGGCCAGGCGGGGTTGGCGGGGTTGTGCCGGAGGAAATCATTCCAGAGCACTTCAGCGATGTCGGCCATGCCCATCGGCATGCCCGGATGGCCTGAGCGGGCCTGCTCGACCGCATCCATCGCGAGGGCGCGGATCGCATTGGCCAGCTGGCGGCGTTCTGCCGGTGAACGAATTGTCTGGACTGTGGCTGTCATCGCACCCACAAAAAGAAGGGGAAGGTAGGCCCAAAATGAGCCGCGGAGAGCGGCGCGCATTGTCGCGTAACCCTGCCGCAGC
>JAUPLK010000346.1 GCA_030836925.1 Pseudomonadota bacterium | reverse complement strand
CACGGTGCCAACCGGCTGACCAGGCAGCTGGAGGACGACGGCATCATTGCTGCAGCGATTCATGGCAACAAGAGCCAGTCGGCGCGCACCAAGGCGCTGAACGATTTCAAGCAGGGCCGCATCATGGCGCTGGTGGCGACCGAGGTGGCCTCGCGTGGTCTGGATATCGATCAGCTGCCCTGTGTCATCAACTACGAACTGCCGAATGTGCCCGAGGACTACGTGCACCGCATCGGTCGTACCGGCCGGGCCGGGGCGAGCGGCGTGGCGGTTTCGCTGGTGTCGGCCGATGAGCGTGGCCTGCTCAAGGACATCGAGCGCGTGTTGGGTCGCCCGCTGCTGCGTGCGCAGTTGCCGAAGATCTCCGAGCCGCCGGTGCGTCCGGGCCGTCCTGCACAGGCTGAGCAGAACAGTGATGCCAGGCCACCGCAGCAGCACCGTGACGGGCAGCGTCAGGGTCAAGGGCAGGGGCAGCGTCAGAACCGGTATCGCGGCAATCGCGGCGCTGGTGCGCGAGCACGTAGCGGTTAGATCCGGCGGCAATCCGGTCGCCCGGGGCGTAACCGCATGTATATTTGCGGTTAGTCGTTTTTGCCCCGAGCAACACCGGAGATTCCATGAATACGCGCCTGTTTTGTCGCCATGCTCTGGTACTGCTGCTGGTGTTTCTGGCGGCGCCGTCGTTGTGGGCTGCTGACGTTCAGGATCCTGGCAGCCCGACCATCCTGCTGACCGGTTCCAATCGCGGCGTGGGCCTGGCCCTCGCGCAGGAATATGCCGCCAAAGGCTGGAACGTGATTGCCACCTGCCGCACGCCGTCAAAAGCCAAAGAACTGCAGACGCTGGCTGCCGCCAATCCGAAGGTGCGGGTCGAAAAGCTGGATGTGACCGATCTCCGGCAGATCAGCAAGCTGGCGGAAAAGTATCGGGGCGTTCCGGTCGATGTGCTGTTCAACAACGCGGCCTGGCTGGGTGAGCCGATCAGCAAGCAGCAGTTCGGCAACCTCGATCAGGACATGTTCGTCGAGGTCATGAAGACCAACGTGTACGGACCGCTGAAACTGTCCGAGGCGTTGGTCGACAACATCGCCGCCAGTCAGCAGAAAAAAATCATCGGCATGACCAGCGGCCTTGGTTCGCTGACGCTGATGGGGCGGATGTCACGCTTCTACTACTACCAGATGAGCAAGGCGGCCATGAACATGGGCATGCGCGCGATGCGCAATGACCTGCAGGGGCGCGGCATCATCGTTGCCCTGCTGGCACCCGGCATGGTCGATACCGACCTGCTGGTTGCCTCCGGCTACAAGGGTGAAAGCCTGAGCCCGGCCGAAAGCGCTGCGGCCCTCTACAAGCTGGTCGCCGCACTGACCATTGATGACAAAGGCATACCCATCAACGTCGATGGCAAACCCATCCCCTGGTAGCGCGTAAAAGGCGCCGGTAAAAGGTGCCGGATTTATTTTCCTGGTGAGTAAGCAGACTCGGCACTGTCTTCATGAAAATAAATCCGGCACCTTTTTCCCGGCGGAAGTTGCTGATCAGTTCAGCGGTGCTGGTCGGCGGCGGTCTGGCATTGACCTGGCTGCGCCCGGCGCGCGACCGCGTTCCGGCCCCGGATCGGCCGGGCAACTTTTCTCCCAACGCCTGGCTGCAGGTTACGCCTGAGGGCGACATCGTCCTGCAGGTCGACAAGGCCGAGCTCGGCCAGGGCGTGATGACCGGTTACGCCACCTTGCTGGCCGAGGAGCTTGACGTGGCCCCCGCACAGATCACGCTGCGTCTCGCACCGGTCAACCCCCTGTTTCAGGATCCACTGCAGCTGACCGGCGAGAGCAAGACCATGCGCAGCCGCTGGTTGCCGATCCGCGCAACCGGTGCGCGGGCCCGACAGATGCTGCTGCAGGCGGCCGCAATCGAGTGGCAGACCGATGTAACGGCGCTGGACACCGATGGGTCTGCCGCCGTCATCGACCCGCGCAACGGCAGGCGTTTGAGTTATGCGCAACTCGCCAGCGCAGCGGCGAAACTGCCCGTGCCCGGCAAGGTTCCGCTGAGGGCGCCTGATTCCTGGCGATGGATCGGCAAGATGGTGCGGCGCCCGGACATACCGGACAAGATCAGCGGCCGCGCCGCCTACGGTGTCGATACGCAGCTCCCGGAACTGCTCGTGGCCGTCATCGCCCGGCCGCCGCGTTTGCTCGCGCAGCCCCTCAGTCATGATGCGACTGCAGTGCGTACGCTGCCCGGTGTCGTCGAGGTGCGTGCCATCCATTCCGGTGTCGCGGTGCTCGCCGAGACCTTCTGGCATGCGCAACAGGCTGCCAGGGCGCTCACTGTTGAATGGAGCAGTGGCCCGCTAGCCGGCGTCAGCAGTGCATCGATCCGGGCCGAGCAGGGCAGGCGCCTCGATGCTGCCGATGCCTTCCGGGTGCGTGACGATGGCGATGCCGGTCTGGCACTGGAAGCCGCCGCGCAGACCCTCGAGGCCGAGTACTGGTTGCCCTACCTGGCTCACGCCACGCTCGAGCCGATGAATGCCACGGTCTGGTTTCACGATGGTGGTTGCGAAGCCTGGGTGCCAAGCCAGGGGCCGGACATGGTGCGCCAGGTGATCTGCGACATGTCCGGGCTCCCGCGT
>JAUPLK010000345.1 GCA_030836925.1 Pseudomonadota bacterium | reverse complement strand
CTGAAAAGGCCCAGAAAAAGTCTGGAGCCACCGAGACGACACCGCCACCGGCCCGCAATTGAGGCAGGGGCAACACATGTACTACGTGGTCAGTACCAGCAAGAGCTTTGCGCAGGCTGCAGCGGATCTGGAGGTGGCCGTCAAACGCCACGGGTTCGGTGTGCTGCATATCCACGACCTCGGCAACACCCTGCGCAGCAAGGGCATCGAGTTCGAACCGCAGTGCCGGGTGTTCGAGGTCTGCAATCCCGGTCAGGCGGCCAGGGTACTCGCCGCCGACATGCGCCTGAACATGGCACTGCCCTGTCGCATCTCGGTATTCACCGAGAATGGCACGACGAAAATCGGCCTGATCAGGCCGCGGGACATGCTGTCGGCCCTGTCGCCGGATCCCGCGCTGCTGCAGGTTGCGCAGGAAGTCGAAGACCAGACCATCCAGATGGTCGATGAGGCCAGTTGAGAGGCAGCAGAACCGGCCTTACTGCCTGACGACCACCACCCGCCCTTCCGCATTGACCGTCACGCGATAACGATTGCCATCCGCACAGGACGCGAGGTAATCGTTGTCGCCTTTCTTCTCGGCGCGCACGACCTGTCCACAGGGCAGGCCCTGCAGCGCGATCACGGCGGTCATGTCCTTCGCGGCCGCTTCGTCGGCACCCTCGTCAGCGGCCAGCAGGGGCCCGGCACAACAGACTGCCGCCACTGTCCAGACCATGTTCTTCCACTGTCGGCGCATGTTCATGCTCCTGCCATCAGCTTGTTGTCGGAAAATTTCTTCGGATCGGAAAGAATGCCCCAGATCGCCTCACGCGAACTCACGATCTTTTTGGCCAGCGCCGGATCACCATCCTGCAGCAGCGACAGCACCTTCATCAGCAGCCGGTCGTAAGCGGCCCGCAACTCCGGAATCGGTGTCTTGTGACCTCCACGATAGTGACTGCGGAACCGGTCGAGCAGGTCATCGACCTGGTTCTTCAGCGCGAGCTTGGTCATCACGCCAATGGCCTTCGTTTCACGCAGCCGCGACTCCAGCCCGGCCAGATCAAGCGGCTGGGCCGCCGGCGGCGCGGCGGCAACCGGAGGGGGTCGCGGTGGCTGCACGGGGCTCGCCGCAACTGCCGGTGTTTTTGCCATCGACGCAGTGGTTTTGGCTGGCACTGCCGGTGTCGGCGGACTCACTGGTGCCGGTACCGCTGTTTTGGGTGCGGGCATTGGTCTGGATACCGGCGGCTTCTGTGTTGCTTCGGGCTGTGACGGGGTCACCTCATTTACAACCGGCACCTCCGCGACCACGGGAGCCTCTGCCACAGGCAGGGAATCAGTGGCGGGAAGCGGTTCCGAAGCAGCCGCCGGTGGCGCGGGGGCCTGCTGCACAGGCGTGCAACCCGCAACCAGCATTACGGCGACAAGGGGCATGAGCAACCGGGTCTGGTCCATGCACAGATGGAAGCGCATTTGGCGTCCGGAGGCAACTCCGTCCCTGACTATTGAGTAGCATGAGGCCCATGACCACCCCCACTTTTCTCGTCACCGGCGCGACCGACGGCATCGGCAAGGCAACAGCCCTGGCGCTCGCCCGGCAAGGCGCAAGCGTCATCATCCATGGCCGAAATGCGGCCAAGCTGGCGGCGACGCTGGCACAGCTGTGCGACGCGACCGGCAACCCGGCCTTGCACACCGTGCAGGCAGATTTCGCTTCGCTGGCGGAAACAGCCGCACTCGCAGAACAAGTCCGACTGGAATATCCCGCGCTCAGCGTGCTGATCAACAACGCGGGACTACTGACCGATCACCGGCAGACGAGCATCGATGGCTTCGAGCTGACTTTTGCCGTGAACGTGCTCGCCCCCTTCCTGCTGACGACCCGCCTGCTCGACACGCTCAAAGCCAATGCGCCGGCACGCATCGTGAACGTGGCGTCGACAGCAATGGGTGGCGGCGTGATCGATTTTTCCAATCTGCAAGTCGAGCGTCGCTTCGACGGCTGGCAGGCCTACGCCAACAGCAAGCTGATGAACGTGCTGTTGAGCAAACACCTGGCAGGTCAGATCGCCGGCAGCGGCGTGGTCAGCAACGCGCTGTGCCCCGGACTCATCGACACGAATTTCTTTCACACCAACACGCTGTTCGCCGGCGGTACCTATGAACGCCTGCGCCCCGGCATGCGCCCGCCGGCCGAGGGCGCATTGGTACCGCTGTACCTTGCTACCGATCCGACAGCTGGCATGAGCAACGGTCAGTTCTATGTCCGCCAGGGCCGTGACGGTCGGCGCGCCGTGGCGCTGGACTGGGACGGGCGCCTCGCAGATCAGCTCTGGAAGTACTGCCTGGGCTGCGTGGAGCGGTGGCTGTAGGAAGTGCGGCGCCACCCGTTGCGATTTCCGATTGCTTATCGAGTATTGGTTCGTCAAACAGTCAGGCACAGGGACCCGTGGGGCGGATTGGATGAGCCTGAAGACGACCGCAACAGGGCGAGCCGCATCGAGCGAGATATCTGCGCAGGCCGATAATCCGCTGCAACCTCGACAGGTCGAGACCGTGATCATCGGGAGCGGTTTCTCCGGGCTGCTGGCGGCCATCCGCTTGCAGAAGAAACGATGCAACGACTTTGTGTTGCTGGAGAGAAGTTCCGAGTTGGG
>JAUPLK010000344.1 GCA_030836925.1 Pseudomonadota bacterium | reverse complement strand
ATGATAATCAAATGCTCCGGCACCTTGCGCACGCAATAAGCCAAACAAGCCAAACCCGGCACCCTGTAACACTTTGTAACGCGGGGGGTTGGTACGCATCCGCAGCGCCGGTGGCCCCGAAAGACAGTTCATCGACACCTGCAACCCACTGGAGAACCGCCATGACCCGCATCAATACCGTCACCCGCTACGTCGAGACCGCCTTCGTTGCCACCCTGAGCCTCATCGCACTCGCCGGCATCATCCGCCTGCTCGTGCTTGCGCTCTGAGCGGCCAGGGCCCCGCGTGTAGACTGGCTCCCGACCGCACTATTCATCGGGAGAGATCGAGTGGCCGAGGACACTGCAAACATCGAGACACTGAAGCGAGCCGGACTGGTTCTGAGCCTCGTCGTGACGCTGGCCCTGCTGGCGACACTGATCTGGCTGTTTGCCACGCGTACACCGGACCACTCGCTGATCGGGCCGTGGCGCTACACGGCTCTGGCTACACTCGGCGTCGTGATCGTGCTGCAGTATGTGTCCCTGCAGGTGGGCCGGGCCCGGCACGTCCATCAGGTGCCGCTCCCAGAGGTGCGCGGACCAGAAGCCTTCAATCGCGTGTTCCGCGTGCACATGAACACGCTGGAAAACGTACCGCTATTCCTGCCGCTGCTCTGGCTGTTCGCCGCCGCGTGGGGTGACACCTGGGCCGGGGTCTTCGGTGGCGCATGGGTCGCGGGCCGCTTCCTTTACGCCTGGGGCTACTACCGCGCGGTGGCATTGCGCCTGTGTGGCTTCGGCATTTCCAGCAGCGCGGCCCTGCTCATGCTGGCCGCCTGTCTCTACGCGGTGGTCGCGGCACGGTGACCGACACCATCGCTCTCAGGCAAAGTGCGCGGCGCGGATCCTCGACACCTTCGCAGCCTGCGGCAGACGGTAAAAGCTGCGCAATTCGCGCACCAGTCCAGGCGTCAGCCGGTCAGCTGGGTAGCGGCTCTCGAGATCAGCGCAGTAGCGGCAGGCCAGATGGCTGGCATCGTGGTAGCGGTTGCGTTCCTCGTCGTCGAGTCCGGGCAACGGGCAGGTATCGATGAACAGCCGCTGCAGCAGCGGCCCGCCCAGATCCGCACCCGGCTGCTGCTCAAGCAGCAGACGCGTGCTCACGTACTTGTCGACCTCCGCCTGCATTTCCAGCTCCAGCAGGCTGACCGGCTGATCGAAGCCTGCATTCCAGACCAGATAGCTGAAATGACTGACGCCCTCCAGCAGGGTCCAGAAATCGGCGAGATTTGCCCCGCTCAGACGCTCGCGGGGATCAGCGGCCGCGAGCCGTGCCAGTACTGCTGCATCCAGGTACAGGGCCAGGTCGATGCCGTCATCGCCTTGCATGACGATGAGCTTTTCATCGATATCGCGGCCGGGCGCACCGGCAGTGAGGCTGTCGAGCAGCACGGCATCCGTGATCAGGAAATCACGCACATCGTGCGCCAGCTCCACGCCATAGAAACGGCCGATCTGTTCCTGCATGTCGCGGAGCAGCTGGGCCATGGCTATCAGTGCTCGCGGTCGCTGCCCGGCTGCTGGTTGGGCTCGATGCCGAGCAGCCGGAGCAGGCGCGCCGCGCGCTGGCTCCCGGTGGTCAACCAGAGTTCGTAAAGCCGCAGGATGTCCCTGTCGCGGCTCGCGCCAGCCACATGGCGAACCTCGGTCAGCACATCGACGAGATCGGTGAACCGGGCCGAGAGCTCGGCGTATACGGGAGCGATCGCCCGCCCGCGCGTGCTGGCCGGCAGGGCAAGCGACAGGCAGTGATAGGCACCGCCGCCCATGCGCACGTAGTAATTGATGCCGACCGGTGAGCGATCCAGACAACCGGCCATGAAGCCGGCCACGAACAGCGCCACATCGCCAAGCCGGCGCAGGGCCATGTTGCGCTCTTCGGCCGACGGTGCCCCGGCGGCATCAGCCAGCATCAGCGCCAGCGGCTGGAGACGCGGTCCGGCGGGCATCTGGTCGTAGAGCGCTTCGGAACGGACAAAGGCAGTCAGCAGGTTCACGACGTAGTGTGCGGTATGGTCGTCGACTGCGACCTTGTTGGAAGCCATCGCCGCATCCACCGAGTCGCGGAAAAACTCCTGCAGACTCGGCACCGGAATGAGTTCCGTCACGCGATCGGCCGTCGACATGCGCTGGGCTCTCCCCTCCCTGGCATGCGACGTTTATACCGTCAGGCTGAAACCGGCAGCGTGATGATCGTCACGGGAATCGAGGCAACCGCGCGCTCAACAAGCCAAATAAGCCAACTAAGCCAAACCCGGCACCCGCCAATCGGATATTTCGGTGACGCGGCAGTCGGCTACATCGTGCTCGAAGCGAAAGGCGACGAATTCATCGGGACGGGCGAGTGCGAGGCCGACCACGAAGGACAGGCCGTTGCCGCGTCCGTTGGTATCCTGGTCACACTTCACATAGAAGGCCCGGCGCGGCGCATCGCCGGCCAGCAGTCCGGCAGCCTGTGACTCCGAGAGGTAGTGGCTGATCTGCTCGGCAACTGCCCGCCAGGTTTCGGGACCCGAAGCCTGGATTGCCGCCCAGCGGGTGTTGTGCGCGATGGTACTGGCTGTCATCACCGCACGCCGGCGCACGCTGAGCTGTCGCCACTCA
>JAUPLK010000343.1 GCA_030836925.1 Pseudomonadota bacterium | reverse complement strand
GGCGAGCATGGCGGTGGCCGCCGCCAGTTGCAGCGGAGTGGTCAGGTGATAGCCCTGCCCGATGCCTGCAATCACGGTCTCGCCGGGATACCAGGGCTGCTTCCAGCGGCGCTGCTTCCAGTCGCGTGAGGGCAGCAGGCCGCCCGACTCGTTTTCAAGGTCGATGCCGGTCTTCTCGCCCAGGCCGAACTGCGCCAGGTAGTCGTGCATGCGGTCGATGCCCATGTCCACCGCAAGTTTGTAGTAATAGGTGTCGCAGGACTGCGAGATGGAACGACGCAAATCGACCACGCCGTGCCCGCCACGTTTCCAGTCGCGGAACTGGTGGCGGCTGTTGGGCAGGCTGAAATAGCCGGGGTCGACGATGCTGTCCGACGGCTTGCGCAGCCCCAGCTCCAGCCCGGCCAGCGCCATGAAGGGCTTGATGGTCGATCCGGGCGGATAAATGCCGCGCAGCACGCGGTTCACCATCGGTCGCTCGGGCGATTCGTTGAGCAATTTCCAGGTTTCCGGGTCGATGCCGTCGACGAACAGATTGGGATCGAACCCCGGCTTGGAGACCAGCGCCAGCACCCCGCCGGTGTTGGGGTCGAGCGCCACCAGCCCGCCAAGGTAGTCGCCGAAGGCATGTTCGGCCACCGCCTGCAGTTCGAGATCGAGATGCAGGCGCAAATCCTTGCCCGGGACCGGCGGAATCCGCGACAGCATGCGTACCGCGCGGCCGCTGGCGTCGGTTTCCATCTGGTCGAAGCCAGTGCGGCCGTGCAGCAGGGATTCATAGCTTTGCTCCAGTCCTGTCTTGCCGATATGAACGCTGCCCCGGTAGTTCTGCTCGCGGCCAGCCTCGCGCAGCTGTTTCAGGTCGCGGTCATTGATGCGGCCGATGAAGCCCAGCACATGCGCCATGCCGGGCCCGGCCTGATAGTTGCGAAACAGCCGTGCCTTCACATCCAGCCCCGGCAGGCGATAACGGTTGGCGGCCAGGATCGCCACTTCCTCATCGGTCAGCTTGCTTTTCAGCGGGACGGTTTCGAATTCGTGCGACTCGGCGAGCAGGCGGCGAAACCGACGCAGTTGGCCTGGCGTGATCTCGACCAGCTTGCCCACCTCGGCCAGCGTGGCGTCCAGATCGCCGAGCTTCGAACGGGTCACCTCCAGCGTATAGGCCGAATAGTTTTCCGCCAGGATGCGACCATTGCGGTCCAGGATCAGGCCGCGGTTGGGTGCGGTGGGCACCAGCGAAATACGGTTGCTTTCGGCACGCTGGATATAGTGCTCGTGCTGCATGACCTGCAGATAGAACGCACGCATCAGCAACGCGGTGGCCAGCAGCGCGACGAAAACCGCGCCCACTTTCACGCGCCCATGAAAGCGGGCCAGCTCACGGTCCAGATTTTTAAGCGGCGTGGCGAGTCTCATCCCGGATCAGGTCCGATCCTGCATGCCCTTGCCATGCCACAGACGCAAAAAACCTGCCACCAGATACCACAGCACCGTGCTGCCCAGCACCGGCAACAATATGACCAGCCCCGCCGGCGGGTTGACCGCCAGCCAGCCGACCAGCAATACCACCAGTTGCACCGCCAGCAGAACGGGAAACAGCTGCGCCGCCTGACGGAACGGATCGAACTGAAGCAGCCGCAGCCGCAGATACAGCACCATATATACGCCGATCACATATGCGAGAGCATGCTGACCGAACACCACGCCATCCTGGAAGTCGGCCATCAAACCAAGGAAAAACGCTGAAGCAAAACCAATTCGCGCGGGCTGGTGCAGCGTCCAGAACAACACGCCCACCAGGACGAAATCAGGCCGCAGGATCAAGGCCCATCCCGCCCAGGGCAGTTGCTCCAGCAGCACGGCCAGCATCAGGCTGCCGAGAATGTGACGCCAGCTGCCGATCTGGTTGGGCGCGTTCATTGCGGGGTCACCTGTGGCTCGGCGATCAGCACCAGCACGGCACGGGAACGGTCGAGCCCCGCCAGCGGCAGACACTCCACCCGCAGATAGGGGCTGGATTGCGAACGGGACACCCGGCTGACGCGCGCCACCGGCATGCCCGCCGGATACACCCGGTCGATCCCCGAAGTCAGCAGACGATCGCCAGGCCGGATGTCGGTCTGGGCCGGCATGTAGCGCAGCTCCATCTGGTTTTGCCCGCTGCCGGCAGCCAGCCCGCGCTGCCCTGTGCGTTCGACGAATACCGGCGTCAGTTGTTCCCGGCTGCTGACAAGCGTCACTTCACTCGACCGTGGATAGACCCGGGTCACCTGCCCCACCAGCCCGGCGGCATCGACGACCGGCAGACCGCTGCGCAGTCCCGCACCGCCCCCCTGATCCAGCGTGATGCGCTGGGCAAACCAGTCATGCCCCCGATACAGCTGGGCGGCATGCACTACCTGTTGGCCAGGGCGGGTCTGCAATTTCAGCAGGGCGCGCAGTTCAGCGTTTTCGCGACGCAACTCCCTGGCGGCGCTTACGTCGACCATCAGCCGCGCACGATCAGCCAGCAGGGTATCGCGTTCTTTCTGCAGGAGACGGTGTCGGGTAAAGAAGCCGCCAAGTTCGGCGGCGACATCGGGTGGTGCACGCAGCATGGCGCGCACCGGTTGCAACAACAGCGAGAATCCGCTGCGCAGGCCG
>JAUPLK010000342.1 GCA_030836925.1 Pseudomonadota bacterium | reverse complement strand
CGCATTCGGCAATACCGTGTTCTGGAACGGTATCAGTTCAGTCGTCAGCGGTGGCCAGACGATCACCGGATTCACCGTCACCTCGGAGTCCGGTGCCAACTACGCAACCGCGCTGAAGCCACAGGTTGTGCCAGCACCGTCAGCGGTGTGGCTGCTGGCCACTGGTGTTCTGCCCCTGCTCGCCCGCGCCCGGCGACGCAAAACAGGCTAAGCGCCACCGCAACTTGAGGGCGTAACCTCAGGGCCGCCATTCCACCGCGTGATCCGCGAGGTAGTCGTCCACGGCAGCGCCCACCGTCGGGTGAAAGACCTCGGCACCAAAGTGCTCGAGCAGTTCGAAGCGTTTCAGCTTGTCCTTGACCGGATCCTTCATCTCGGCGAAGTGCAATTCAATCTGCGCTTCGCGCAGCTTCCGCTCGAGTTCGGCGAGCACGTCGGCTGAGCTCACGTCGATGCTGGTCACGGGTTCCGCGGCCACGATGATCCGCTTCACGGGCGTCGGCGAGTCCATGACCGCCTGCAGCACCCGCTCCTGAAACAGCTCGGCATTGGCGAAGAACAGCGGCGCGTCCCAGCGGAACAGCACCAGGCCGGGCACCAGCCGCGCCTCCGGATAGCGCTTGATGTCGTGGTAGCCGCGGATGCCGTTGACCCGGCCGAGCACGGCGAAATGCGGCCGCCAGCCGTCCCAGAGAAACTCGATGACCGCCACGATGATGGCGAGGCCGATGCCGGGAATTGCACCGAGCGCGGCAACGCCGGCGAAGCAGCCGATGGACAGCCAGAACTCCCAGCGCTGGATGCGGAAGATGCGGCGCAGGTCGGCAATCTCGAACAGGCCGATGGCCGAGGCGATCACCACCGCCGCCAGCGCACTGGTGGGCAGATTGCGCAGCAGCTCCGGTGCCAGCACCAGCAGCAGGGCGACTGCCAGCGCACCGACCACGCCGGTGAGCTGGGTCCTGGCGCCAGCCGCCTCGGCGACCGGCGTCCGCGAGGAACTGCTGCTGATCGGAAAACCCTGGAATATTCCGGCCGCCAGGTTGGCTGCGCCCAGGCCAACCATCTCCTGGTTGGGATCGACATAACTGCGGGTCTTGGCCGCGTAGCTGCGCGAGAGCACGCTGGTGTCGGCGAAAGACACCAGTGCCACGGCGCAGCCGCCGATCACCACGGTGCCGAGATCAGCCAGACCGATCCACGGCAGCGCAAAGCCGGGCAGGCCCTCGGGCAGCTCACCGAGCACCTTCACGCCGGCGCTCGCGCCCAGGTCGAACAGGCCGACCGCAAGCGTGGCGCCCACCACTGCAATCAGCAGCCCCGGAATCCGCGGCCAGGGCTTGAGCAGCAGGATCACCGCCAGCGCAGCTGCACCGATGGCGAAGGTGCTCCAGTTGGCTGCGCCACCGAGGACTGACCCGCCGATTTGCCACAGGTCGCGCAGTGGCCCGGTGCTGTCGATGGAGATCCCGAACAGCTTGGGCAACTGGTTGACGATCACCACGAAGGCGATGCCGTTCATGTAGCCGTAGCGTATCGGCTTGGACAGGAGTTCGGTGATGAACCCCAGCCGCAGCACGCCGGCCAGGATGCACACCACCCCCGAGACCACCGCCATCAGGCCGGCGACAGCGATGGCGCGCGCCGGGTCGCCGCCCGACAGGGGCAGCACGACGGCGAGGATCAGCGCGGCCAGCGAGGAATCGGGACCCAGGACGAGGATGCGACTGGGGCCAAACAGGGCGTAGGCCAGCAGCGGCACGATGGTGGCGTAAAGACCGTAGATGCCGGGCACCCCGGAGGCCACCGCGTAGGCGATGCCAACCGGCACCAGCATCGTGGTAAGCACCAGGCCGGCCGCCAGGTCGCGGGGCAGCCACGCCAGCTCGTAGCGGCGCGCCGTCTGCAGGCCCGGCAGCCAGCGTGTCCAGCCGGTGGTATCGGCATTGGCCGGACGCGCAAGGCGGCCCGGTTCGGTCGGCGCAGGGGATGAAGCGTCGTTGCTCGGGTTCACGCAATACTCGCTTGATCAGCCGGTTTGGGTGCCCGGTCGAAGCACTGGTATGGTCTGACCGGGTTCAGTCCCGCATTGCAGGCAGCAAGGTTCATGATACGACGCCAAAGCCGCCCCAAAGCACCCGCCAGCACAGCCCCCGGGGTCGCAGCCGGGCTCCTGCCCGACGCGCCGGGGCTGGCTCTCCGGGAACTGGCCCTGCACGAACTGGCCGCCGCCCGCGATCAGCTGGCGCGCAGCGGCGAGGCCCGTCACGAAGGCGTGCACCAGGCCCGCAAGGCTTTGCGCCGCAGCCGTGCAGCACTGGCGCTGGGCCGCAAGCGCCTTGGGAGTCGCAGCAAGCGAGTCGATGCAGACCTGGCCAGTCTGTGCCGCGGCCTCTCGCCATTGCGCGATACCCAGGCACTGGTGGAAAGCCTGGAACGGCTGCTCAGCAATGCTCCGGAGCCCCTGCAGAGCGAACTGCCCGAACTGATCCGGCAAGCGCGTAACCGCCGCGATCAGCGCCTGGCGACCGTGCTCAATCGCGACCCGGGGCTGGAACGCCGCCGCGCACGAATAGAGGCGCTGGCCGGACGGCTGGCGAAGCTCGACTGGGCCCGCATCGACGAGCACAGCGTGGCGGCAGCCATGGCCC
>JAUPLK010000341.1 GCA_030836925.1 Pseudomonadota bacterium | reverse complement strand
AGGCCGAGACCGCCGGCGATCAGCAGCAACTGCACGGGCAGCCGGTCATCCCAGCCGCCAGCCGTCATGCGCGAGACTTCGGACGCGGCCTCGTCACGCAGCGCGCGGTTGGCGTTGCGGCTCTGGCGGATCAGAAACACCACATACGCCACCAGCAGCACGATGAGCAGCAGGCCCTCGGCACGACCGATGCTGCGATCGAGGGCCAGCACGAACAGGAGCAGCGAGGTACCGATCATGATCGGCACCTCCTGGCGAATGAGCTGCTGGGCGACGAGCAAGGGCGTGATCACGGCCGACACGCCCAGGATAAACAGGACGTTGAAAACATTCGACCCGACGACATTGCCGAGCGCCAGATCGCCCTTGCCGTCGAGCACGGCATCAACGCTCACCGCGATCTCCGGCGAACTGGTACCGAAGGCAACAACCGTCAGCCCCACGACGAGCGGCGAGATCCCGAAGGAGAGCGCAAGCTTCGACGCGCCGCGCACGAGGGCCTCCGCCCCGACAACCAGGGCAGCCAGGCCGGCTGCGATCAGCAGAAAGGTCATCAGGGGATCTCCGGGAATGCGGGCCGTGTAAAACAGGCTACCACCTGATAACTGGCATCGCCCCACAGGGTCTCGGGATGATCGAGCGACAGCTACAGGCAGAAGCCATCCTCACACGAGATCAAGACGCACTTTGCGGCCCACCAGTGCGGCCGCCCGTTGCAAGCTCGAGAGCGTGATGTCATGGGTCGGGTCCAGCAGCCTGTTGACCTGGGTCCGGCTGGTCTTGAGAAGCACTGCCATGCGAGCCCGCGACATCTTGCGTGCTTTCATC
Source organism: Pseudomonadota bacterium (assembly GCA_030836925.1). GTDB lineage: Bacteria > Pseudomonadota > Gammaproteobacteria > Steroidobacterales > SHZI01. The sequence goes on along the minus strand of JAUPLK010000341.1, from coordinate 1,851 downwards.
GCTTCAGCCAGTTGCCAGGCGATAACCTCCTTGATGGCCTGAGCCTGACTTTCTTCGTGAATGCCCTCCTCCTTGAGGAAATCATCGAGCGTGCTGCCGATATGGGGATTCCTGGCTTTAGTCATCGTTTGATTTCCTTCATCCGTCTGCGTGCCAAATCCAGATCGCCTGGCGGCGTTTTTGCCGTCTTCTTGATCAGGCCATGCAAAACCACCGGGATTCGCGTGGAGTCAGCCGTTGGCTCGATCACGAGCGTACATTATAAGGTACATGATCCATAGAAGGTGCAGTTGACCGGGTCGGCCATATGCGGCCCTGACGGAGTTCGGTCTCACTGCAGCCATGGCCTTTTCTACCCCTGTCGGATCGTTGCAAGTAAGGCCGGGTTTCGCGCGATATCAACCAGAAAGTGGCATACCGCACGGCCTGGGCATTTGGCCCCGATTTGCCGGTTTAAGGGGCTGGCATCCGGCTGGCTTCGCGAGCTAACCTGAGCCGGCAGTGACCCAAAGGATCCCCCATGACCCGCCCTGTTCGTGACATCCAGAACGACATACGGCTGCTGGATTCAGAAGAAAAAGCAGAACTCCTCCGCAACCTGATCGCTGACCTCGACGGCCCGGCAGATCCCGGTGTCGAACGTGCCTGGCTGGAGACTTCGCAGCGGCGGTATCGGGAACTTGTGGAAGGCAAGGTCGCGGGCGTTCCCGGGCCACTGGTGTTCGAGCGATTGCGGTCACGACTCGGCGAGTGACGTACCGGTTTCATCCGGAGGCTGAGAACGAGCTTCTGGCTGCAGCCCGACGCTACCAGTTTGAGGTACCGGGCCTCGGACGCAGTCTGATTGATGAAGTCGATCGAGTCGTGCAGCTGTTGCTGGACAATCCGGCAGCGGGCGCACAAGTCGATGCGAATCTGCGCCATTTTGTTCTGCGTCGATTTCCATTTTCGGTGGTCTACGCCGAAACACCGGACGGCCTGTACATCGTTGCCATCGCGCATGGCAGCCGGGAACCAGCGTACTGGCAGTACCGGGTGCAGGATCGTTAGCTCACGTAGACCGGAACGACAGCTTCCCAACCCGCCCACCCGTACCGCCGATGAATGTCGCTGCGGATGGCCTCGAACGACCCATCGTCTAGGTACTTGCCCCATTTATCGTAACGCGTTACGCTATTTCTATGTCCACCATCCCCAAGACCCGAGGACGCCCCCGCACCGGCGTTGCCGTGCCCGCCGCCGAACGGATGCGCCGGTATCGCGCGCGCCAGAAGGCCGCCGGCCTCAAGGCCGTGGCCAGCTGGGTGCCGCGCGCGCAGGCCGCAACCACCTTCTCCTCCCATCGGGTGCTGGACGCGCGCAGCCTGGCGCTGCATTGCCTGATCGCGCAGAAGATCATGGCTGACCCCTCGCTCATCGACATCGCTCGCCGCAACCTCGCTGCCTGGCGCAGGAAGTCGGCCGGTGCGGAACCGCGCTACCTCGATGAATGGCAGCGGATTCTTGCCCGACCCTGGCCACAGGTTGCCGGCCTGATCACCGAGCAGAGCGACAATGCAACACGCTTGCGCCAGTCCTCGCCCTTTGCCGGGATCTTGAGCACCGTGGAGCGCAGGCGCATCTATGACGCGTTCCGAGCTTGAGCACCTGATTCGCGCGGCCGGCGCCATTGCCGACGACGACCAGATCATCGTCATCGGCAGTCAATCCGTGCTGGGGCCGTTCCCGGATGCACCGGTCGCGCTGCGCGCGTCCATGGAAGCCGACCTCTACCCGCGCAACCGCCCGGAGCGGGCCGACCTCATCGATGGCGCCATCGGTGAAGGCTCGCACTTTCATCAGCAATTCGGC
>JAUPLK010000086.1 GCA_030836925.1 Pseudomonadota bacterium | reverse complement strand
TAGGAGCGGCTTCAGCCGCGATCCCTTCCCCCGCCAGCGCGCCTGAGCAGTACCAGAAATGCCGGCACACCGACCGCTGCGGTAATCGCGCCGACCGGCAACTGCTGGGGCGCGAGAACGGTGCGCGCCAGGGTATCCGCGACCACCAGCAGCGTGCCACCGGCCAGCGCGGAGGCCGGGATCACGGTGCGGTGGCCATTGCCGCCCGCCAACCGTATGAAGTGCGGCACGATCAGTCCGACAAAACCAACCACACCTGCCGTCGTGACTGCCACCGCTGTCAGCAGCGAGCCCAGCGCATAAACGAGCACCCGCGTACGCCTGACCTCGAGACCCAGCAGCGCGGCTTGCCTGTCACCGGTACCGAGCACGTCGAGGGTTCTGGCCAGCAACAGGCCACCGACCACGCCAATGGCGGCCACCAGAAGAATCGAGCCCGGCTGCTCGACGAAGGCGAAATCACCCATCAGCCAGAAGATGATGCCGCGCAGTTTGGTGTCGGGACTGATCGCCAGCATCAGGCTGACCACTGCGCTCCAGCCCGCAGCAACGACGATACCCGTCAGCAGCAGCCGGTCAGTACTCCATGTGCCAGTGCTGCGGGCCAGGCCAAATACCAGGAGGGTGCTGCCAAGTGCTCCGCCAAAGGCCGCCACATCCACCGTGAGCCCGGATGCGCCCAGCAGCATGGCGCCAAGCGCGGTGACCGCCGCACCACTGGAGGTGCCCAGTACGTAGGGATCTGCCAGTGGATTCCGCAATAGGACCTGCATGAGGGCGCCCGCCACCGCGAGGGCTGCGCCAGTGCCAAAGGCCGCCAGCGCACGCGGCAGGCGCAGACGGAATAGCACCTCGATCGCTTCCGGCCCCGCTGTTCCGGACCACCAGTCCAGGAGAGTCCCGGCTCCGGCCGCGCTGCTGCCGACAAGCAGGGCAAGCAGCAGCGATCCGATGCCGAGTCCACCGAGGGTGAGCAATAGCAGAGGTGCCGATTTCACATGCCGATCCGACGCTGCCGTGGAAATATCTTGCAGCCCTCGCAGTGTACTTGAACCGATGTCCCTGCCGTGACACTGTCATGTCTCGTGTGGAAGAATCGCGCCACAGCTGTGGATGGTGCCCGTGGATCTGATTGATGGAGAAGGCTTTCGGGCGAACGTTGGCATCATTGTCTGCGATGTGCGTGGACTGCTGCTGATCGGTGGACGCATCGGCCAGAACTCCTGGCAGTTTCCGCAGGGTGGCATCCAGTCGGGTGAGTCCGTCGAGCAGGCGATGTTTCGTGAGCTGCATGAAGAAATTGGCCTGACCCCGCGAGACGTTGAAGTGCTGGGCTGCACGCGTGACTGGTTGCGCTACCGCCTGCCGGAGCAGTTCATCCGCAACAATGTCCATCCGTTGTGCATCGGTCAGAAGCAGCGCTGGTATTTGCTGCGATTAACCGGCGCCGAGGCCGGGCTGCGTTTCGACACCACCACTACGCCCGAATTCGACCGCTGGCGATGGACGGGCTTCTGGGAGCCCGTGCGCGAGGTGATTTTCTTCAAGCGACAGGTCTATGTGCAGGCTCTGAATGAGCTTGGGCCTCTGCTGTTTCCGGCCGGTCTGCCCCCGCGGCCAGACTGGTGGCATCCCGGCTGGAGTGGCGCGGAACATGATTGATCCGGGTGGTTCCGAGGTACTGGCTGCGGTCGATCTCGGTTCAAACAGCTTCCACATGCTGGTGGCCCGCTTTGATCACGGGCAACTGACCACCGTCGACCGGCTGCGCGAGATGGTTCGTCTCGGTGGCGGACTGGATGCGCGCCAGCGCCTGAGTGCATCCAGCCAGCGCGTGGCGCTGGCATGTCTGCGACGTTTTGGTGAGCGGTTGCGCGCCGTAAAGGCTGACAAGGTACGGGTGGTCGGCACCAATACCCTGCGCCGTGCCCGCGGCAAGGGCCGTTTCCTGCAGCAGGCAGAGAGGGCGCTGGGCCATCCGGTGGAAATCATCTCCGGCATCGAGGAGGCCCGCCTCGTCTACCTGGGTGCCAGCCACAATTTGCCGCGGGTCGATGGCCCGAAATTTGTCGTGGACATCGGTGGCGGCAGTACGGAGCTCATCGTCGGCCGTGGCCTTGAGCCGGTGGCGATGGAGAGTATCGCCGTCGGCTGCGTCAGTCTTGGCCAAGGTGCGTTTCCGGATGGCCGCCTTTCCGCCAAGAATTTCGCCAAAGCGCGGATCCAGGTGCGTCTGGAGCTGGAACCCGTACGGCAGATATTTCGTCGCTATGATCCGGTGCAGATTGCGGGTACCTCCGGCAGTATTCGCGCCGCACATTCCGTGCTGATGGCGCTGGATCGTGCGCCGCAGGGAATTACTGCAGAGGGACTCGAATATCTGATCGACGAGATGATCGCGTTTGGGCAGGTGGCAAAAATCCGCCTGCCCGAGTTGTCGGCCGAACGGGCGGAAGTGTTCCCTGCCGGCGTCGCGATTCTCGTCGAGGTGATGCGTGCCATGGCACTCCCGCGTATGTGCGTGGCCGACGGTGCCCTGCGGGAGGGGATTCTTTACGATCTGGTCGGGCGGCTTACGGATGAGGATTCGCGCGTGCGTACGGTGCGGGCGATGGCAGCTCGCTATCATGCAGATACCTCGCAGGCCGGACGCGTTGCTGCAACCACTTCCGTCCTGTTCCGGCAGGTCTGTGAGGACTGGGATCTCGATGCCGACCATGAACAGCTGCTGGGCTGGGCGGCCCAGTTGCATGAGCTGGGCCTGGATATCGCTCATGCCCATTACCATCGGCACGGCGCCTATGTGCTGGAAAATGCAGACATGCCCGGATTCCCGCGTGAAGAACAGCGGGTGCTTGCGCGTCTGGTGCTGGGTCACAGGCGCAGCTTCGAGCGCGAGAGCTTTCAGGATCTGCCGCCTGCATGGCAGCGTCCGGCGCTGCGTCTGACCCTGCTGCTGCGGCTCGCAGTGCTGTTTCACCGCAGCCGGATCGATACAGCCCTGCCTGATCTGCGCCTGCGGGTACACGGGCGGTCGATGGAGATCCAGCTGCCTTCAGGATGGCTGGCCAGCAACCCGCTCACCCTTGCGGATCTCGAGCGTGAAAGAACGTTTCTTGCCAGTGCAGGGTGCAAACTGACAATCCGGCGCCGTAACTGAGACCTCAGGATTTTTCAGCCAGCCGTGTCAGCAGCTGGCTCTGGACCGAGACCAGCTCAGCGTCCGGGGCGGGTTTGACCGGCTGATAGCTGCCATCGCCAAGCAGTTCCCACGCCTGGCAGTTGTCGGAAAGGCTGGCATCGAGATCGGCGAGGATGCGTGCTTTCAGTCGCTCGTCGGATACGGGAAAGCACACTTCGATGCGCCTGAAGAAATTTCGATCCATCCAGTCTGCACTGGCGCAGAAAAGCTTCTCATCGCCATTGGCGTGGAAATAGTAGACGCGCGAGTGTTCCAGAAACCGCCCGACGATTGACCGTACCCTGATGTTGTCGGAAATGCCCGGAATGCCGGGCCGCAGGCAGCAGATGCCACGCACGATCAGGTCGATCATCACGCCGGCGGACGAAGCCCTGTACAGCGCCTTTATCACTTCCGGCTCAACGAGGGCATTCAGTTTGGCGATGATGTGCCCGGCGCCACCAGCCTCCACGTTGCGGATCTCCGTGTCGATGTGATGAAGCATGCGCTCATGCAGGTTGAACGGTGCCTGATAAAGACGCTGCAGAGGCGGTGTTCTTGTCAGGCTGGTCAGTTGCAGAAAGACGTGATGTACGTCCTCGGCCAATGACTCATCGGCTGAAAGCAGGCTGTAGTCGGTATAAAGCCGTGCGGTTGCGGTGTGGTAGTTGCCGGTACCCATATGCACGTAGCGCTTGAGCTGCCCGTTCTCGCGGCGCACGACCAGCGCCAGTTTGCAGTGGGTCTTGTAACCCACAACGCCGTAGACGACGTGGGCACCGGCCTCCTGCAGCCGGTTTGCGAGCTTGATGTTTGCCGCCTCGTCGAAGCGGGCCCGCAGCTCGATGCTCACTGTCACTTCCTTGCCCGCTTGTGCGGCCCTGACCAACGCATCCACGATCGGTGACTCTGCGCCGGTCCGGTAAAGCGTCAGCTTGATTGCGTGCACATCGGGATCTTCGGAAGCACGGGCGAAAAACTCGATCACCGGCGAGAATGATTCGTAAGGGTGGTGCAACAGGATGTCGCCATTGCTGATCGCGGCAAAGATGTCATCTGCTGCCAGCATTGCCTTCTGCTGACCCGCAACGAAAGGCAGATACCTTAGATCGTCGCGCCCGGTCATTGCATATACGGCAACCAGCCGGTTCAGGTTGACCGGTCCGTCCACGCGATAGAGATCCTGTTCGTCGAGTTCAAACATCTCGAGCAGGAAGTCCACATGCTCCTTCGGGCAGTTATGCGCTACTTCCAGACGGACGGCTTCACCATACCGGCTCGCGATCAACTGTCCTTCCACCGCCTGCATGAGGTCTTCGACTTCCTCGCTTTCGACATACAGGTCGCTGTTGCGGGTTACGCGGAACTGATAGCAGCCCTGGATCTCCATTCCGGTGAACAGTTCGTCCACAAATGCATGAATGACCGACGACAGAAACACGAAGTCATTGTTGCCGGTATCGGGCAGGGAAGGATCCAGGCGGATCAGCCGTGGCAACGATCGCGGTGCCTGCACGATTGCACGCTGGCAGGGGCGGCCAAATGCGTGGATGCCCTTGAGCCCGACGAAAAAGTTCAGGCTCTTGTTCAGGATTCTGGGAAATGGCCGTGCCGGATCCAGTGCCGTCGGGCTGAGTACCGGCTCGATCTCGCGATGAAAATAGCTGCGCAGCCATTCGCGATGTTCCGGGCGCCAGCGCGTTCGGCGGACGAAGCGGATGCCGGCAGTTTCGAGCGCGGGAATCAGTTCCCTGTTCAGCAAGCGGTATTGTTCATCGACAAGCTGATGTGCGCGCTGACTGATATCGCTCAATACCTGACTTGCGCCCAACATATCGGGCCCCTGGGGTGGCAGGCCAAGCTCCTTGCGCTGACGAAGACCGCTGACGCGAATTTCGAAAAACTCGTCCAGGTTTGTCGAAACAATGCAGAGAAACTTCAGTCGCTCAAGCAGCGGGATCGTCGGATCCTTGACCTGGTGCAGGACGCGCTGGTTGAATTCGAGCGCGCTGAGTTCCCGATTGATGAAGTATTCGGGCAGTTTGAGGTTTGGCGTGTCCAACAGAAGCAACCCGCAGAGCCGGCCAAAACTATAGCAGGGCGGAAAAGGCCCGGTGTTGCATGGCTCACACTTGCCATAAGCCGCGGTGATACCAATGCCAGTTCCTGCTTCGCGGCAGGGCGAGGCTTAGCGATTTGCCGGACGGTTTGCCGCGAGAGCGGTCTGGCGGCTTGCGATGCGGTTGAGGAGTGGCTGGGCCGTGGTCTGGAAGGCCATCAGTTCTGCACCGCGCAAAGGCTCGGCGGGGGGCAGGATCACGGTTTGCGGGTTGAGGTGCACGCCGTTTTTGCGATATTCGTAGTGCAGGTGCGCCGCGGTTGCGAGTCCGGTTGCGCCCACATAGCCGATGACCTCGCCCTGGCGAACCCTGGTGCCATAGCTGCTGGTTTTGGCAAACCGGGACAAGTGGGCGTATAGCGTGGTTATGTTCCCGCCATGCTGCAGTATGAGGGTATTCCCGTAACCACTCTTCCAGCCACGGAAGATGACCTTGCCATCCCCGGACGCCTTTACCGGTGTGCCTGTGGGGGCCGAATAATCGACGCCCTGATGGGCGCGGATGGTGTTTAGAATCGGGTGGCGTCGGTTGGGGTTGAATTTGGAGCTGATCCGCGCGAAGGATATCGGTGCGCGTACAAATGCCTTTCGCATCGGGCGGCCATCGGTGGAGAAATAGGCCGCACGACCATCCGATTCTTCGAAGCGGACGGCGGTAAAGCGGCCGCCACGGTTGGTGAACTCGGCAGCGAGAATTTCACCCTCACCGAGTTTTTTTCCGTTGCGCCAGAGTTCTTCGTAGACGAGCGTGAATTCGTCGTCTGTGTTGATGTCGCGAACAAAATCGATGTCCCAGGCGAAAATTTCCGCCAGTTTCATCACCGCCTTTTCTGAAAGGCCTGCACTTGCCGCCGCCTCGAACAGTGAACTTGAGATGCGGCCCCCGGCAGTGACGACGCGACGCTCAAGAGGCAGGCTGACAAGTTCGGCGCGAAACACCGGGCCTGCGGTGTCATTGCGCTGAACGACGAATGTCTGCCCTATACCTATGTCACGCTCAAGTTCCAGTACGGTACCCTGGTCGTGACGAACCGACAGCGTGTCGCCGGGTCGGAGTATGCGCAGGTTCTGGCGAGCCGTATCGAGTTGAAGGATTTCGGCCAGGTCTACAAGGCTCAGTCCGCTTTCCCGGAACAGGCTGTCCAGGGTGTCGCCGGCCTGCACGTCCAGTAACAGCGTTTCAATGGGGCTGATGGCCTCTGGTGCCGTGCCAGTGTCGGCAGCAGCTGACCGGGAGCTGGCCTGCGCAGCGGGTTCAGATCCCGCCGCGCCGAAATCGGTGATGTGTGTGGCCAGCTGATAACCGGCCAGCAGGGCGATGCTTGCAGCAACGGCGCTGCGTAATATCGCCGGCAAACGAGCCGAGGCGACTCGGCATAGCCAGGTATTTTGTCCGGGGTCAGGCGATCGCATTGTTTTGTCTACTCACGCCTTTGCCAGAATTAATGAATGGTGGATTTTTGCCGGTCAGGGCCGAATCCAGGGAAAAACCCCCGGCCATTAGCTGGCGGCGCGGGGATTATTACCAGCCCCGGGCGCCCGGGTCAACCCGATATTTCCCTAAACATCAATGAGTTCACAGATACGTGGCTCCGTGGCGGACTATGT
>JAUPLK010000340.1 GCA_030836925.1 Pseudomonadota bacterium | reverse complement strand
AAGGCGCTCCTACCAGCGCTCCTACAGCAGATATTCCACGTCGAGGAAGGCCGTGTAGTCTTCGTCGCTGGCCTGGTCCTGAAAGCTTGAGTGGCTGGCGCTGCCGCCCACGCCCAGTTTCCAGCGTCCGAAGATGCGCTGGTACTTGCCGGACAGCATCAGCAGGTCCTCGGCGATCTCCGTGACCGAATTGCCGTCTGGTTCGCCCGGGAAAACGTCACTATTGTCCTTGTTGAGTTCGGCATAACGGAGCGACCACTGCCAGCTCACGTCATTGCGCATCTGGGAAATCATGCCCAGGACCACCGAGGTGGTGTCGTTGTCGTAGAGGTTGCCTATCGCGCGCCCCTGGTAGCGCAGGCCGGTCTGATAGATGTAGTGCTCGTAGTAGCAATCACCGATGCCGCGTTGCCGGTTGTCGGCGCAGTAGGCGAGGCTGTCGGTGTATTCGACGTACATCAGTACCGGGGTGCCCAGCAGGTTGACGGTCGTGTCGATGCCGCCGGATGGCCGGGCCTTGGTCCAGAATTTGGTACTGCTCTCGCTGCCGTCTTCGGCGAAGGACTGATAGTAGATGCCGAATTCATGCCCGGCGACCGGCAGGGTCAGGCGCAGGTCATAGCCGGCCTGCTGGTTGCCGGGTTCTTCATCACAGTCGACGCCTGAGGAGCCGGTGTTGCCGCAGTTGTCCTTGCCAAGCAGCAGGTCCCAGAAGGTGCTCAGACCGCTGGGCCGGTCATCGCCGGCCCATTGCGCCAGGCGGGTGATGCCGGCTTCCAGGCGCGGATGCGGTTTGAGGTTGAGCCGGAAACCCCACAGCAAGGCGTTTGGCACGACACGGTCGGTGCCCATGTGGGCCATGAAGGTGGTGACCGTCCAGGGGATCTGGTAATCATCGGTGAAGGGCAGGGTAAAGGGACTCGAATCCCGCCGCGTGAGTGCCAGAGCCGGCATGGGTCTGGCATTGCTGGTGAGTGCCAGGTTGGTATCCCAGCCGGGCGCCCACCAGCGGTCCTGCAGCCCGGCAGCAGCGACCCAGTTGCCCAGTGTGCCGGCCATGTAGCTTTCATCCAGCCTGTATTGGTCGTCGTCATCCGGGTCTGCCACCCAGCTCGGCTTCAGCTTGAGCGCCCACCGGTCGCCCATCGTGCTGTAGCTCAGGGCCACCGTGTTCTTGTCGCGGTATTCGTCACCGAAGCCGGCAAAGCGGTTGTCGTCGTTCGCCACGGTAATGCTGGCCGAGCGGACGGACTTCTGCGAGAAATCCAGATGCCGCATGACGTCCTGCCAGGCATTCAGCCCTGTGGCATCGAGCTGGCTGGCATCGACCGCACGCAGATCGCCTTCGATGGCTGCCCACATCAGCGGCCAGGTCGTGACCGGCGCCTTGATCAGGCCATGGTCGGCGAGGTACTGGATTTCGGTGCGCAGTGCGAGGTTGGAGGTATCGATCCACGGTTCGGCGCGGGCTGTCATCGTGCTGCCAAGCAGGGTGAGGGTGAGCAGAAAAGGGTTCGTGCGAAATCTGGTCATGCAGGCAGCTTCTCTTTCAGGACTTCATCAAGTTTCCGTGGCTCGGCGATCCAGGAACGCACGGTCTGCAGGTACAGCGCATCGCTTTCGCTTTCCGCGCACAGCCGGATCCGCCGGCAATAGCGTTCAAAGCCCATGCCGGCGGTAGAGAATACCGAAACGACAGTCAGGGGTTCGGTATTTCCCGGCAGCATCGCCTCCAGCGGAACCTTGCCGGGCATCCGGTGCACGCGGTCGCCGAGAAACGCATAGTCGCCAGCGTCTTCGGCGGGATGGTTCTTGAGTACAACCGGTACGCCCTGCGTCTTGAGGTGGCTGATGATGCGGTCGTAGACGCGCTGCTTGTCCGCAAGGCTGACGCCGGGGATGCGAAAGGGCTGGGTGGCGAGGATGACCTGCCCTGCATGCCGGGGGATTGCGGCGAGGCCGCTGAAGATCCGGTTCATCAGCGCACGCGCGGATCCGTGTTCCAGGAAATCGATGCGCCGCCCCTTGTCGCGTATCCGTTCCGGCAGCCGCTCGGGGGTCAGGGCATATACCGCCTCACAGCTTGCCTCCTCGCCCAGAACCCGGCTGCGCAGTGGTAGACCGCGCAACAGCCGTTCCGGCCATTTCCACCAGGCGCAAAGCTGCAGGCGGTAATTCGACTCGCCATCCTCGATCAGCGAGAACTGCGGAATCAGCAGCCTGAGCAGCCGTGCCATGCGGTTGCGCTCATTGAACAGCCACAACTGCGGTTGGCGCTGACCGGGTCGTGCTGCCTTCAGTGCGATGGACAGTTGTGGCGCCGAGTCAGCCAGCAGGGCCCGCAGCGGAGCGAGCAGTGCCTCCGGTGCCGGCCAGTTGCGCATGGCAAAGAAGTAACACAGCCTGCCGCGGACACTGCTGTCCATATGCTGGCGGACGCTGCCGCGGTTCATCTCGCGGACGATGACCTTCACCGGCAGCGAGTCGAGATGCCAGTCTGCAAGGGAGGCGTGCTGATAGTCGGCAAAAAACAGGATATGGTGCGTTTCTTCCTTGTGCAGATCGGATCGCAGCAGTGCGAACAGCAGATGTCGCACGGTCGAACAGACGTAGATGTTCAGTTCGGGCTGCATGACGTGGTCTGCGTGGCGATGAAGTTGCCGCCCATATTCCGCGGCTCCTG
>JAUPLK010000339.1 GCA_030836925.1 Pseudomonadota bacterium | reverse complement strand
CGCCAGGCGTTTGCGCCGATCCGCAGCTGCTGGCCATCGACCAGGCGACAGAACTGCGCGGGTACGGCAGGCACCATGGTCGGGTAGTAGCGGCTGCGTGCGCGGATCTTGCTTTGCGCTTCCGGATCGACGAGGCCGTGACTGGCGAAGAATTCCGCAGCGCTGTTGCCGCCGACACCGGTAGTCGAGAGGCTGGCCATCTGCGCTGCATGCCAGTCGGTCGCGCTGATCCACAGCCGGCAGTTCCAGTGTGCGGTCAACCAGTGCGCCAGGCCGATGTGGTCGGGGTGCATGTGGGTGACGATGACCCGCAGCACCGGCAGGCCCTGGAGCTCCTTTGCGAAGACCTGTGTCCAGGCGGCGCGGGTATTCTCGTCCGTGATGCCACAATCAACCACCGTCCAGCCGTCCCGCCCTTCCTCGTCACGATCGCGCAGCAGCCACAGATTGATGTGGTTGAGGGCGAAGGGCAGGGGCATGCGCAGCCAGCGGATGCCGGGTGCAACATCCAGCGCCCTGCCAGCCCCTGGCAGGGCCTCCGCCAGCGGATAGCGCAAATACGACTCCAGGCTCATGTCAGTGACCGGGTTTGCCACGGGTGGCCGGCGATTGTCGATGATACGGGCGGGCACCGCCAAGCATCCGGCTCATCGCGGGACGCGGGGTACCGCCTTAATCGTGCTGCACGAACGCTGTTTCGTGAAATTGCACGACCAGCGGGGAATTATCCCGGCCCCGGCAGTTGACGTGCGCCGCGCTGCTGTCTTCAATCGCGCAGCAGCTGACGCTTCGGAGCACTCCCCACATGACCGCCTTCATCTACCGCAAGCCTTTCCCGGGCCTGGTCGCCTTCGTCATCGCCTTTCTGAGCCAGTGGCTGGGTCATGGTGCCTGGGCGTTCATCCGCGGGGTCTTCGGCGACTGGCAGCAAATCGCGAGCCTCGGTGTAGGGGTGGTCGGTGCCGGCCTGATCTGGGCCGGGCTCAAGCGCAGCGAGGTTCCGGCGACCTGGATGGGTTTTCTCGGCGGCCTGCTGGTCTGGGTGGGCTGGTTCGAGTTTACCTTCGAGTTTTACGCCGAGATGTTCAAAATTCCCGAGTACACGAGTCCGACCGGTCTGCCCATCTTCGCCGGTGCGACCGTGCTCATGGCAACCATGCCGATCATGCTCGCGCTGTTTTTGCTCTACGGCATCTACAACCGGCAGACCAAGTGCAATCTCATTCGCTGGCTGCACCGGAACTTCGACTTCGATCCGGGCATGCCGACCGCCGACAATGGCCGCAGCTTTGCCCGCATCACCGCCATGGAGACGATATTCGTCACCTGGGCCTGCTACCAGTTCTGGCTTTACGTGGGATATATGCTCAGCAACAACACGATCATGGTGGCCTACGTGGCCTGGACCGCGTGGACGGGCTACATCCTGTGGAAGCTGCTGAAGATCCCGCGGGTCGGGCACGCTGTGCGCTACGGCATTCCGGTGGGCATCGTGGGCTGGGGCGTGGCCGAGATGCCGGCGCATTTCGGCCTGTACTCGGAGATCTGGCTGAAGCCCTTTGACTACGCCATTACCAACAGCATCATGCTGTGCGTGTTTGTCGCAGGACTGGTCTACGTGGCACGCCAGCCGAGAATGCCATCCCGGCCGGATGTGGCCGGGTGAGGGCAGCGGTGCGCAACGGCGGCTGAGTCTGCGCAATCCGGACTTCGCCATGACCCGCCAGGGCCTAGAGTGCCATGCACAGGCCGGGAGGTACGGACATGAGCGCAAAGACCCCGCAGGCTGCCGATGTCAGTCGGCACGATCTCTGGATTGGCGGCAAGTACGTGGCGCCTTCTGCGGGCGAGTACTTCGATGATCGCAATCCGCAGGATGACTCGGTGCTCGCACGCATTGCCGCCGCAACCACGCAGGATGTCGATGCGGCGGTGCAGGCTGCCCAGGCCGCGTTCAGGACCTATGGCCGGACGCTGGCCGCCGAGCGCGAAGCCTGGTTGAGCCGGGCCGCAGGGATCATGGAAGGGCGCCGCGCGGCGCTGGTGGAACTGCTGATCGACGAGGTGGGTTCGCCGGTCGGCAAGGCGCAGTTCGAGGTGCAGTACGCCATCGGCTGCCTGCGCGCCGCCGCCGGCGCGACGCGCCGTGTCACCGGCCAGACTTTGCCCTCGGATCTGCCCGGGCGCTTCAGCATGAGCGTGCGCCAGCCGCTCGGCGTGGTGGCGGCGATTTCGCCCTTCAATGTGCCGCTGCTCAAGAACGCCAAGCTCACGTCCACGCCGCTCGCCACCGGCAACACGGTGGTGCTGCTGACCTCCGAAGAAGCGCCGCTGATTGCGCATGCGCTGGCCGACATCTACCGGGAGGCGGGACTGCCCGAGGGTGCGCTCAACATCGTCACCGGATTCGGTGAGCGCATCGGCGATGCCCTCACCACGCATCCACTGGTGAAGGCGGTGATGTTCACCGGATCGAGCCGCGTGGGCAGGCACATCGCCAGCCTGTGCGGCACGCACATGAAGCGCGTGATCCTCGAGCTGGGCGGCAAGAGTCCGATGATCGTGCTCGCCGATGCCGATCTCGAGCAGGCCGCAGATGCTGCCGCCTTCAGCGTGTTTTTCTTCCAGGGCCAGGCCTGCATGGCGGCCAGCCGGATTTACGTCGAGCGCCCGGTGTACGAGAC
>JAUPLK010000085.1 GCA_030836925.1 Pseudomonadota bacterium | reverse complement strand
CGACTGGCCGGGTGCGACGGTTGGTCAGCACAACGATGAAGTGCTGGGCGAACTGCTCGGCTACAGCAGCGACGAACGACAGACGCTGTCGCGCGATGGCGTGATCTGAGTGTCATCCGGATCGTTCAGTCTGCCTTTCGTCAACGAACTGGTTGCGCGCAGCCTGGTCGCATTGCCGGGCTTCAGTGAGCGCACCGGTGAGACAGGCGGGCCTCTGCTGCAGCTCAGGGCCCTCGAAGCCCCGCATGCTGACGCAGGTTTTCTGCGTCTGTGGAGCGCCGGACCGGGCAGCTGCGCCGATCGCATGGTGCATTTTCGGCTGTGTGCCGGCCCGGTCGATACACAGTTGTTCTTCCTGTTCGGGCGCGCCGACAGCGTGATGCCGCATTTTCATGCCCAGGTTGTGCAGTTCTCGCCAGAGGCCTGTGTATTCAACGTGGACTTCCTGCCGCGACTTGATGCCGTTGATTACCCGCAATACTTCCGTCAGGTTTTCGATCCCTTGAACATGCCGTACTGGAAAGCCATCAACGACTACCAGAACGTGTGCTCGCATGCGCCGGGCAACCCGGCCATCGCCACCTATCTGTCGCACTGGTCGATTGGCACGAGCCGGCCGGCAACAGCCACCGAGCTCGCGAAAGTGACGCCGAGCATTCACGGTTATCTGGCGCACTGGCTCGAACTGGCCGGCGCTCTCCGCTTCGATGGCCCCGATGCTGCGCTGCTGCGTCAGCGCGACATGAAACACCTGGAATGCTTCCTCGACGAGAGCCTCGATCCGCGCGCATGGAAGGGTGTCTATACCGTGGTCGGCAAGGAAGTCGGCCAGCAGATCCGGCAGATCATCGCGACGCCCTTGCAGTAGACTCAGACTGCAAATCCGCAGACTCCACCGCCAAACGGGACAGAAAATGAAAATTGCAATTGTCGGCGCAGCCTATACCGGGCGCGCAGCTGCCCTGTATTTCAGGAACAAGGGCCATTCCGTCAGCGTCAGTACCACGCGACAGGAACGGACCGCCGAGCTTGCCGAGGTCGCCAACCACATCGTGGTGATGAAAGGCAGTGATTCGGCAGGCATGGAGAGCCTCATCAGGGATGCAGATGTCGTGCTCCTCAGCATGGCAGGCGGTCTGGGCGTCAAGGACGGCAAGCCCTATATGGATCCTGTGGCCTACCGTGACTCCTATGTCGGTACCGCTGACGGGTTGATCGCTGCACTCCCGGCGGCACCAAAGCTCCGACAGATCATTTTCTGCAGTTCGATGAACGCCTATGGCGATGCCAATGGCGTGAATCCCGTGAATGAGAATACGCCGGCTAACGCAGCCTCACCTGCCGCGCAGGTATTCATCGAAGCGGAGCAGAAGCTGTCAGCGCTCGAGACCGACACACTTAAGGTCTGCAATTTCCGCACCGGCACCATCTATGGTCCGGGGCGCGAGCACCGCAATGAGTTGAAGCACATTGCGGGCAAGCAGATCCCCTTTGACGGGCAGTCCGATGCCATGCTGGTGCATCGCGACGACGTGGTCCGCGCCATCGATTTTGCCATCGACCATCGCCTGTCGGGGCTCTACAACCTCTTCAATGACATCCCGGAAAACAAGGCGGACTTCTTTGCCCGGGTTGCCGCACGCGAGGGCCTGGAGCCGGTGATCTGGCTGGGTGTTTTCAAGGGACCACGCGGCGTGTCGAACGCGAAACTCAAGCTGGCTGGATTCACGTTTTCCGATCCATCCGGCGAGAAAGAGGGCGCGAACCTGCTGGGCTGATCGGGGTCCTGCTGGCACGAATCAGCGATCAGGGTCGGACAGCAATTCGGCAAGCTGGGTGCGGCCACGCATCAGGCGGCGTGTGCCTGCCCACAGCGCGAGTCCGGTGCTGATCAATTGTACGGCGCGGCCGCGGCCGGTCATCGCAAGCATCACCAGTACCGAGCCGGACACGAGCAAACCGGGCAGCGTGGTCAATCCACGCACGATACGGATGCCGCGCTCCACCCCGCCGAGCTGTTCTTCAATGCTGTTTATCTGGTTACAGATCTGCTCACGTTGCCAGGCGCAACGTTGCAGCAGCACGGCACGTCGCTGCTCGACGTCCCGGGTCATGCCCCGTTACCTGTCCTGCCCCTCAAACGGTCGCGATCCTTGCGCAACTCGCCCAAGGTATCGCCGAGCATCGGCGGATTGCGGCGCACCTGGCTGGAAAGCTTCCAGGCACCCAGACTTGCCAGCAAAAAGAAAAAAGCGGTGACCAGCACGGAGACCAGAATCCGCTGACTGTCCCAGAACGCGAAAATCAGCGACAGCCCGGCCAGCAAACAGCCCATGCCGGCAAAGAAGAGCGTGAAGAAGCCTATCGCCAGCAGGCTGGCTGCCCGGCGAACCTCGGCCTGCAGTTCCAGGGTCAGCAACTCAAGGCGTGTCTGGCCTACGTCGACGAGCGAGGCCAGCACATTGCCCAGCGACCGCAGCAGCCTGCTGATCGGGCCAACAGTTGAACCCGTGCTGTTTTCCATGACTGGTTTGCCCGTTGCAGTCGTCAACGCCGATTGATCAGTACGCCAAGCAGCAAGCCGATTCCGGCGGCAATACCCACGGCCTGCCACGGATTCTTGTGTACATATTCATCCGCCGATTCGGCAGCTTGTCGTGCCTGATCGGCCGCCTTGGTCTGCACTTCGGACAACCTTTCCCTGGCCTGCTTTACCGACGCCCGGGCCCGCGACCGGACGGCGTCGATTTTTTCGCCAGTCTGGCTTGCGGTAGCCTGCAACAGGGCTTCGGCATCCTCGATGACCGTTTGCAGGTCGCTGAACAGCTTTTCGGTAGTTACCTTTTCCATGTCAGTCATGCTGATATCCTCCACTGGACCGCTTCTTCAGTCTACATGAGATCAAATCGATACTGTCCCTACAGGCTTTCTGCTCTGCTGGATCCCCAGCCTCAGAAGCCCCCCCGGGAACGAGGATCACGGAGGATTTATGCGCTTTACCCGGCCGTTTGTCATTCTCGCCGCGGGTGCACTTGCCGCGCCGCCTGTCGCAGCACAAAACGCCACGACCAGCCTTATCGACAACCCGCTCTCCCAGCCGGAAACAACTGCCCGCCTGATCGTCAAGCTCAGGTCACCGGAGGACGACCGCAAGCGCATCCAGGGGCTGACAAGCAGTGATGGCACCGCAAACCGGATCAGCGCACTCGCGCAGCGCATCGGCCTGGCGCAGCGCGGGGCACGGAGTCTGGGCGGAGAACTGAGTGTGATCCAGCTGGACCGGGCGCTGTCGGGCACGGAGCTGGCAGCCAGGATGGATGACCTGCGCGCGGATCCCGAGGTCGAATTCGTCGAAATCGACCGGCGCCGTCATGCCCAGGCCCTGCCCGCCGATCCGCTGTATGTGGATCAGTGGTACCTCAAGGCTGATGAACAGTCCGCAGTAAATTTGTCGGCAGGCTGGGATCTGACCACCGGCGCTGCTGACACGGTAATCGCGGTTCTCGATACGGGAATCCGTTTCGAGCATCCGGATCTCGGGCGCCATGGGGTCGTGCCTGGCGGACGCCTGTTGGCCGGTCACGATTTCGTTTCCGGCGAATCATCCAGCAGTTTCGCGAGCGCCAACGACGGCGATGGCTGGGACGCTGATCCCTCCGACCCAGGTGACTGGGTATCCGCAGCTGAAGCGGCAAGCGGTCCGCTGGCCCGTTGCGAGGAATCCAGAAGTTCCTGGCACGGTACGCGCGTTGCCGGGATCGTCGGCGCCATATCCGACAACATGGAAGGAATTGCCGGCGCCACCTGGAACACGCAGATACTCCCGGTCCGGGTGCTGGGGAAATGCGGCGGGTTCGACTCGGACATCATCGCCGCGATGCGCTGGGCAGCCGGACTCAATGTCCCCGGTGTATCCGCCAATCCCACGCCGGCAAAAATACTCAACCTGAGTCTGGGCGGCAGCGGCAGTTGCACCAGCAGCTACCGGCAGGCGATAAGCGATCTGACTGCGGTCGGCGTCCTGGTTGTAGCTGCTGCCGGCAATGAACATGGTCCGGTGGATTCGCCGGCCAGGTGCCCCGGCGTGCTGGCCGTAGCCGGCTTGCGACATGTGGGAACAAAAGTCGGCTACAGCAGCCTGGGTACCGAGGTCGGGATTTCTGCACCGGCCGGAAACTGCATGAATCTTGAACTATGGCAGCCTTGCGTTTACGCGCTGAAGACCACATCCAATACCGGCGTTACCGTACCTGGCCTCTCCGCCTACACGGGCAGTACTGTCAACACGGCAAACTTCGGCACCAGCTTCGCAGCACCGATCGTGTCAGCCATTGCTGGCCTCATGCATGCACTGAATGAAGACCTCGGCAGCAGCGAGATGATCGCGCGCATGAAACTCGGTGCCCGGGCATTTCCTGCACCAGACCCAGGCATCCCGACCTGCCCGACGCTCGACAGTCTGACCGCCCAGTGCAATTGCACCACCACCACCTGCGGTGCCGGAATGGCGGACGCGCCCGGCGCCCTGGTCGAGGCTTTGAGGCCGATGGCGCGCATTGCCGAACCCGGGGATGCGGTGGTTGGTGAAACCATATCGCTGGATGGTACCGCCAGCGGGGCTGCCCGGGGACGCAGCATTGCCGCCTACCGGTGGAACGTATCTGGCAGCACGGCAAATTTCGTCGGGGGAAGTACCGGCGCAACCGCCACGCTGCAGATTTCAGCTGCGGGAACAGCCGACGTACAGCTGACGGTCACCGACGATGTTGGCGGCGTGGATACCGCAGAAGTCACGATCCAGGCAGCAGCGACCGGTGGCGGTGGCGGACTGATGCATCCGCTGCTGCTGGCCGGTCTGCTCGGTGCCGGCATCTATCGCAGGCAACGCTATCGATAGCCCTGTGCCTGCAGCCTGAACAGATGCGCATAGCGTCCGTTCTTCTCGATCAGTTCGGCGTGGGTGCCGCACTCCGTGATGCGCCCCTGCTCGATCACGGCAATACGATCAGCCTGACGTACCGTTGAAAAACGATGCGAAATCAGGATCGACATGCGGCCGGCGGTGTGTTCACGGAAGTATTCGAAGAGCTCGGCCTCCGCTGCGGCATCCATTGAAGCCGTGGGCTCATCCAGGATCAGCACATCCGCCGAGACGCGCATGAAGGCGCGCGACAGCGCGACTTTCTGCCATTGTCCGGTGGACAGTTCCTTGCCACCGCGGAACCAGCTGCCGAGCTGGGTGGCAAAGCCCCGCTCCAGTTTCTGGATGAAGCCCATGGCCATGCCCTTGCGCGCTGACTCTTCCCAGCGACTTTCATCGGTGTAGGCCTCGACATCGCCGGCACCGATGTTTTCGCCAACGGTGAACTGGTAGCGGTTGAAGTCCTGGAAGATCACGGCGATCTGCCGACGTAGTGCCTCGCGGTCCCATTTGCCGACCTCGAGTCCATGCAGCGAAACGGTCCCGGAATCAGGTTGATAAAGACCACATAAAAGCTTGATAAGCGTCGATTTACCAGCCCCGTTCTCGCCCACCAGGGCGAGACTTTCTCCGGGTCGGATATGCAGGTTGATGTCACTCAGGGTCGGCGTGCCGGCACCCGGATAGCTGAAGGAAACCCCCTGAAAGCGTACGCCGTCGCTGCGGTCTGGCCCACCGCTCAGCGTGCCCCATCGATACACGGGGGCCTGCTCCAGATACTCGTACAGATTGGTCAGGTACAGGTTGTCCTCATACATGCCACCGATCGACGCGAGGCTCGCCGACACGGCGCCCTGCCCCTGCTTGAACAGCAGCAGATACATGGTCATTTCGCCGATGGTGATCTGGCCCTGCACCGCACTGACAGCAATCCAGGCATAGGCCCCGTAGAGCACCGCCGTACCGAACAGGCCGAGCAGCAGGCCCCAGGTCTCGCGCTTCAGCGTGAGGGCCTTGTCCTCACTGTAGATCTTTGCAAACAGGCTCTTGTAGCGCTTCAGCAGCAGCGGACCCAGCTGGAACAGCTGCACTTCCTTGGCGTTGTCATCACGGGCAAGCACGGTTTCCAGGTAAAACTGCAGCCGTGACTCCGGTGCGCGCAGCCGGAACAGGCGGAAGGTATCACCCGAGAACTTCGTCTCGGCAAAGAAGGAAGGCAGGCCCGCAAAAATCAGCAAGGCCATGGCCCACGGCGAGAATTGCGCCAGCAGGATGCCGAAACTGACCAGCGACACGAGTTGCTGGAAGAGCCCGAAGTTGCGCATCACCAGGCTGAGTGGCCGGCTGGATGCCTCACGCCGTGCGCGGGTCAGCTTGTCGTAGAACCCGGCATCCTCGAACTGCGTCAGATCCAGCGTCAGGGCCTTGTCGAGGATCATCTCGTTGACGCGCTGACCGAGCTGCGCACGCAACAGCGACTGGCAGGCGCTGATCCCCCGTTGCGCGGCACCCAGCGATGCAATGACCGCGGCCTCCAGGACGACCAGTTGCAGAACCTCGGTATAGACGGGCGCGGCACCATCCTTGACCAGCCCCATCTGCAGCACGATCGCATCGATGACGAGCTTGCCAACCCATGCAGCCACAGCCGGCAGTACACCGGTCGCGACAGTCAGTGCGGCGAGCGCCAGCGCCAGCTGGCGGTTGGTTTCCCAGACCAGCCGGATTGCCCGCCCGCTATAGCGAAGTACGGACAGATTGAGGCCAAGCTTGTGCAGAAAACCAGGTGGGGGTGGCGGCGCAGGTCCC
Source organism: Pseudomonadota bacterium (assembly GCA_030836925.1). GTDB lineage: Bacteria > Pseudomonadota > Gammaproteobacteria > Steroidobacterales > SHZI01. The sequence goes on along the minus strand of JAUPLK010000085.1, from coordinate 189 downwards.
GGTGCGGGACCATGCGGGCTCCAGGTACTGCGGGTCATTGGAACGGAGCCTGCAGCCGTGAAAAGGCCGCAACGTCAGGGCTTGATTCCCGATGGCCCCGGCGGCTTGCCGAACATCGACTTGAAGGCGGCCAGATCGGCGAAATTGACGATTCCGCCGCTGCCGTTGAGATCGCCATTTGCATTCGCG
>JAUPLK010000338.1 GCA_030836925.1 Pseudomonadota bacterium | reverse complement strand
GGTTTCAGCAATCCGGCGGTGATCACCGTCTGGGCGATGTTCATCATCAGCGAGGGTCTCACGCGCACCGGTATCGCAGAGCAGATCGGTCGCCAGGTGACGCGCGTGGCCGGGCGTAGCGAGCTGCGCATGATCACGATCTTCATGCTTGTCGCCGGCGTGATGTCGGCATTCATGAACAACATCGGCGTGGCCGCGCTGCTGCTGCCGGTGGCCATGGAAGTGGCGCGCCGCGGCGGGGTGGCGCCCTCGCGGGTACTGATGCCGCTGGCCTACGGCACTTTGGTGGGCGGCATGATGACGCTGATCGGCACCCCGCCCAATCTGCTGGTGAGCAACGCATTGCGCGAGTCCCGTGGTGAGGGCTTCGGCTTCTTCGATTTCGCCTGGATCGGCGTGCCGGTCCTGCTGACCGTCACGGCCTTCATGGCGCTGGTCGGACGCCATATGCTGACTCGCACCGACACCACGCAATCCTCGGCCAGCCAGCACGAGTTACGAACGCTGTATGGCCTGCAGGAGCGCATCGTCGCGCTGCGCGTGCCGGACGACGCGCTCTTGTCCGGCCGCACCCTGGCCGACTCGGCGATGGCCTCGGCGGCCGGGTTGATGGTGATCGCGCTGACGCGGGACAACCGTACCGAGGCCTTGCCCTCGGGCAAGACCATGCTGCGGGGCGGCGACGTGCTGCTCGCCCAGGGCCGGCTCGACCGCTTCGAGCTGCTGCGCCGCTGGAGTTCTCTGAGCATCGAACGCGAGGCGCCGATGTTGCACGAGCGCCTGTGGGCGCAGACCGCACTGGCCGAACTGGTGCTGGCCGAGGATTCGCCGCTGGTCGGCCAACCGCTGCGCCACCTCGAGTTCCGCGAACAGCATGCGGCCAACGTACTGGCACTGCGTCACAGCGGCAGCGTACACCGCACGCATCTGGCCGAGCAGCGGCTGGCCGCCGGCGACCGGCTGCTGGTGCAATGCAGCAATGAGGCTCTCGAGGCGCTTCACAAGGTGCCGGGGTTCGAGGCCGTGGCGCTGGTCTCTGAGGATGAGCGCCGCAAGGTCTGGCGCCTGGATGAGCGTCTGTTCGTGCTGCGCGTGCCCCAGGATTCCACAATGGCCGGCAGCACCCTGGGCGAAAACCGCATCGGCGATGCCTTCGATTTTCGTCTGCTGGGCGTTTTCCGTGGCGGGGCGCTGCGCGACGCAGCCGCGTCCGAGGATGTGGTGGAGGCAGGCGATCTGCTGCTGGTCCAGGGCCGCGAGGAGGATCTGGATGTGCTGCGTGGCCTGCAGCAGATGGAGATACTGGAAGACGCTACGCCCTATCTCCGCGTGTTCGACGAAGGGCAGCTCGAGATGGTCGAGGCTACGCTGCACCCACATGTGCGCATTGACGGCAAGACGGTGGCCGGTCTTGAACTTGGCGAGCGTTATCAGGTCGCGGTGGCGGCGGTCTGGCGCAACGGGATGGCGCTGCGCTCGGGCGTCGGCGCGCTGACCCTGCAGCGTGGCGACGCACTGCTCGTGGTCGGCCCGCGCGAGCGGCTGGCGGCACTGGGTACCGACGAGGACCTGATCGTGCTCAACCCGATTCAGGTGCAGCCGGTGGACGTGAGCAAGGCGCCGCTGGCGGGCGGCCTGATGGCGCTGACCATCGGCACGGTGCTGGCCGGCTGGCTGCATATCTCGATCGCTGCGGTGGCTGGCGCCACGCTGATGGTGCTGACACGCTGCCTGAGCATGGAGCAAGCCTACCGCGCCATTGACTGGCGCTCGATCTTCCTGATCGCCGGCATGCTGCCGCTGGGCATCGCGATGCACAGCAGCGGCGCGGCGGAATTCCTTGCCGGCGGTGTGATCGCGGTGCTGGGGCCTTACGGTCCATGGCCGGTGATCGCGGGACTGTATGCCTGTACGGCCCTCGCCACGCTGATCATGCCCAACGCGGCGCTGGTGCTGCTAATGGCCCCGATTGCGTTGTCGGCCGCAGCCGACCTGGGTATCTCGCCGATCGCGCCAGTGATGGCAATCGCGATCGCGGCGGCGGCCAGCTTCGCCAGCCCGGTAGCGCACCCGGCCAACGTGCTGGTAATGGGTCCGGGCGGCTACCGCTTCGTGGACTATGTGAAGCTCGGCCTGCCGCTGACGCTGCTGGTGTTCGCAGTGGCGATGCTGCTGCTGCCGGTGGTTTGGCCGCTGTGAGTGACAGCCGGCCTAGAAGCGCAAGGTAAAACCAAACTGATTATTTACTACAACACCAGACCAATTATTTGTTCACTGCGTTGAAAAGTTTTTGCCTATACAAAACAGGCCGCTTATGTCACAATCAAGAACAATTCCTATTTACACAGCCCGATTACAAATGACCACGGTCAGCCTTTCCACTCTCAAACCCGGCGAAATCGCCGTGATTGCAGCATTACATACCGACGAAGCACTCTATCACCGCCTTGCTGCGATGGGTTTCCGCATCGGAAAAAACATCGAACTGGTACGACGGGCGAAATTTGCCGGCCCCCTGCACGTCAGAATCGGCACCACCGATATCATGTTGCGGCGCATTGACGCGCAACGTATCGACGTCACGCCAGCCACCAACATCCCGCAATGAAACGCGTTGCCCTGCTGGGGATGCCGAATACCGGCAAATCCACCTTCTTTAACCGCCTGACCGGCGCATCGGCACGGG
>JAUPLK010000084.1 GCA_030836925.1 Pseudomonadota bacterium | reverse complement strand
GCTGCTCGTTGCCGGGGCTCATCGGGTTTCGATGGCCGAGCTCAAGCGCTGGTCGGGCGTTGAGGGTCACCTCGATGATTTTGCCGAGTTCCAGCGGCGCCAGCAGAAAATGCGCGCGAATCGGTGAAGTGCTGGTATCTGACCCGGCCTGAGCCTTCGTCAGGTTGTCGCCGACGAGGCCAAATAAGCCAAATAAGCCAAATAAGCCAAACCCGGCACCCTTATACTTCTCTCGCGAGTCGGCCAGGCAATCGCTCGCGTGCAGGCACGCGGGAGGAAAGTCCGGGCTCCGGCGGGCAGGGTGCCAGGTAACGCCTGGGAGGCGCGAGCCTACGGAAAGTGCCACAGAAAATAACCGCCTACGGACCTTCGGGTCCCGGCAAGGGTGAAAAGGTGCGGTAAGAGCGCACCGCGCGGGTGGCAACACGCCGCGGCATCGGTAAACCCCACCCGGAGCAAGACCAAATAGGGAAGCAGCCTTCCGCAAGGAGGGCACCGTCGCCCCGCGGGCTTCCGGGTAGGTCGCTTGAGGCTGCTGGTGACAGCAGTCCCAGAGGAATGATTGTCCACGACAGAACCCGGCTTATCGGCCGACTCGCTCCTCACTTTGCATTGCTGAACGCGACCGCATCGCAGTGGTTTTGCGCGGATTGCGCCGCAGCCTGTTCCAGGCTGCCCGGTCGGTGTGTCTGCCGGGTTTGCCGGCCGATGTGAGTCCGGGCGTAGAAAGCCCATCTAAGCTCATGATTTCCGAAACGACTGGTGCTTTTTTCTGTGCCGGATTCTGGCTGTTCGGCGCTAAGCCCCTGTCGCCCGTGCTTTTTTTTCCCGCTTATGTTGACGCATGTGCAGCTCAATCCTATAGTGGGGCGAAGTGGCATGTAGTGGGAGAAAAGGGGTCAAAAGGCCCTGAGCGCAGTGTTCCGTGGAGCAACTCAAATCACCCTTGATGCCAAGGGCCGGCTGGCTGTCCCGGCGCGCTATCGCGACCGGCTCGCGGCCCGTTGTGCCGGGCATCTGATTTGCACCGTGGACCAGGATCACTGCCTGCTGATTTACCCGCTGCCGGACTGGGAAGAGATCGAACGCAAGCTGATGCGCCTGTCGAGCTTCAACAAGAGCACGCGGCGCCTGCAACGGTTGATGGTCGGTTACGCGAGCGAGCTTGAGGTCGATGCCCAGGGGCGTGTGCTGATTCCGCGCGAACTGCGTGAGTTTGCCGGCCTCGAGCGCCAGGCCATGCTGATCGGCCAGGGCAACAAGTTTGAGCTGTGGGATGAGGCCCGCTGGAACGAACGTCGTGACAGCTGGCTGACGGACGAGAAAGGGGACGGGCTCGGACTGCCGGCGGAGCTTGAGTCGCTCTCGCTGTAGGAACGAAGTCGAAAACGCAAACAAACGCGTCCGGATGAAGGCGCGGGGTGCTGGGGTGAATTCACATGTACCTGTCCTGCTGGACGAGGTGCTTCGTTATTTGGCCATCCGGGCTGATGGCCTCTATGTCGACGCTACTTTCGGGCGCGGTGGGCACGCGCGGGCCATCCTCGCGCAGCTTGGGCCGGATGGCCGGCTGCTCGCACTCGACCGTGATCCCGAAGCGGTTGCGGCCGGTCTGGCTCTGCAGGCTGCCGATCATCGCTTCAGTATCCGGCAGAGCGGATTCTCGCGCCTGCACGAAGTACTCGCAGAACACGGCTGCCTTGGCCGCGTACACGGCATCCTGCTCGACATCGGTGTTTCCTCGCCGCAGCTCGATGATCCGGCGCGCGGTTTCAGTTTTCGCGCAGATGGTCCGCTCGACATGCGCATGGATCCGGGCAGCGGCCAGTCCGCTGCCGACTGGATCAATGCGGCCGGCGAGAAGGAGATCGCCACGGTGCTCTGGCGCTACGGCGAAGAGCGTGCTTCGCGGCGCATTGCCCAGGCGATCTGCACGGCGCGCAGCACGGAACCGGTTGTTCGTACCGGGCAGCTGGCCGGAATCATCGCTGGCGTCGTGCGCGGCGAGCCCGGTCGCCATGCGGCCACACGCAGTTTCCAGGCCATCCGCATCTACATCAACAACGAACTGGATGAGCTGGAGGCGGCGCTGCGCGCAGCAGTTGATGCACTGGCTGTGGGCGGAAGGCTGTGTGTCATCAGCTTTCACTCTCTCGAGGACCGCATCGTGAAGCGCTTCATGCGTGATCACTCGCGGGTGGATCCGGCCTTGCGCGATGTGCCGGTGGTGCCGGCGTCGGCACAGCCCATTCTGAAACTGCAGAGCCGAGCGGTAACCGCGGGCGAGGCCGAGCTGCAGCAGAACCCGCGGGCCCGCAGTGCGGTGCTGCGCACGGCGGAGAAGCTGCGATGACCCCCGCCGACCGCAGTCGGGCGATCTGTGCCGGACTTGCTGCCGCCGTGATGGTGTCGGCGGTTGCCGCTGTTTATGCCAAGCACAAATCGCGCAAGCTGTTCGTCGAGCTGCAGACGCTGACCGCCGAGCGCGATCGCCTGGAGATGGACTGGGGACGGCTGCAGATCGAACAGAGCACGCAGGCAGCCTATCCGCGGGTCGAGACCGTGGCCCGTGACAAGCTGGCGATGCGCATGCCCGATCCGCGGAGCATCGAGGTGGTGGCGCAATGAGCGGCACTGAAAGAGCACACAAGCCGGCCCAGCGCAGCTTTGTCTGGCGCATGTGGTTTGTCGCGGCGCTGCTGATGCTGGCCGTGGGCGGCCTGGTGGCCCGTGCCGTGCACCTGCAGGTTTTCAATACCGATTTTCTGCACGCGCAGGCGGCTGCGCGGCATCTGCGTATCGCCACCCTGTCGGCCACGCGCGGTGTCATCAAGGACCGCAACGGGGTGCCGCTGGCGGTCAGCACGCCGGTCGACAGCGTGTGGGTCAATCCCCCGCAGCTCCTGGAGTCGGCGGACAGGATCCCCGGACTGGCCCGGCTGCTGAAGATGGATGGTGGCGAGCTCACTGCGCGCCTGACCCGCAACGTGCGCAAGGAATTCGTCTACCTGAAGCGCCACATGAATCCGGCCGAGGCAGCGGCGGTGGATGCCCTGCAGATTCCCGGTGTGCATCTGCTGCGTGAGTATCGTCGCTACTATCCGGCCGGCGAAGTGACCGGTCATCTGCTCGGCTTCACCAATATCGATGACCGGGGCCAGGAAGGTCTCGAGCTCGCGTTCAACAACTGGCTGCAGGGCGTGCCGGGCAAGAAGCGCGTGCTGCGCGACCGGCTGGGTCGGGTGATCGAGGATGTCGAGAGCATCGAGCCGCCGCGGCCGGGCGGTGACCTGGTGACGTCGATCGATCTGCGCATCCAGTACTTTGCCTACCGGGCGCTCAAGGCGGCCGTGCAGCAGTATCAGGCCGCGTCCGCTTCGGCGGTGGTCATCGATGTCACCACTGGTGAAGTGCTCGCGGACGTCAACCAGCCATCCTACAACCCGAATGATCGCAGCCAGATCAAGCCGGCCCTGTTCCGCAATCGTGCCATCACCGACATCATCGAGCCGGGCTCCACCTTCAAGCCGCTGATCGTTGCCGCGGCACTCGAGAGCGGTCGCTTCAGTGCGCGCAGCGAAGTGGATACCAGCCCCGGCTTCATCCGCGTGGGCAACAAGACGATCGAGGACAAGCACAACCACGGCCGCATCGATCTGGCGACGATCCTCGCCAAGTCGAGCAACGTCGGCATGGTGCATGTAGCCATGCAGCTCGACAAGGAAGCGCTGTGGAACACGCTCAGCCGCTTCGGCACGGGCCGCCTGACCACCAGCGGTTTTCCGGGTGAATCGGCCGGTGTGCTCGTGCCCTATCAGAGCTGGCGACCGATCGGACAGGCGACCCTGGCCTACGGCTACGGGCTGTCGATGACGCCGCTGCAGCTGGCCCAGGCCTATGCAGTGCTGGCGGCCGATGGTCTGCACCGGCCGCTGTCGCTGGTGCGCATTGCGCAGGCGCCGATCGTGCGGCGGGTGGTGAGTCCGCAAGTGGCGCGCGATGTACTCACCATGCTCGAGCAGGTGGTCACCCGTGAGGGTACCGGCCTCAAGGCGGCCGTGACCGGTTACCGGGTGGCGGGCAAGACCGGCACCGCACGCAAGCTGACCGCCACCGGCTATTCGGGCGACCGGCATACCGCCGTGTTTGCCGGCGTCACGCCGGTTGATCATCCGCGCTTTGCCATCGTCGTGGTCGTGGATGATCCGCAAGGCAACGTTTACTACGGCGGTGATGTTGCCGCACCGGTGTTTTCCACCATTGCGACCGGTGCGCTGCGCATTTTCGCCGTTCCACCGGATGGCATACCGCCAGCCGAAGCGCCGCGTCCGGTGACGCTGGCTGCAAACCGTCCATGAATCTGCTCAGCGATAACGACATGGATCTGCGCACACTGTTCGACGGTTTCGGGGTGAAAGTGCCGCAACGGGAAGTCGCCGATATCACCACCGAAAGCCTCAGCGTGACACGCGGCGGACTGTTCCTCGCTTGCCGGGGCAGCAGGCACCATGGTCTCGAGTTTGTCGATCAGGTGCTGGCCGTGCAGCCGTCGGCCATCGCATGGGAACCCGATGCCGGGGTGCGCGAACCGGTGCTCCCGCCCGAGGTCTGCGGTTTTGCGGTGCCTGATCTCGGTGACCGGCTTGGCGAAATTGCCAACCGGTTCTTTGCGGCGCCGTCTGCCGCGCTGGCGGTCATCGGCATTACCGGCACCAATGGCAAGACCACCACGGCCTGGCTGGTGACCCAGGCACTCGGCAAGCTCGGTGAGCCAGCGGGCTACATGGGCACGCTGGGTCACGGGCTCGGAACGGCCGTCCGTCCGGGTGCATCGACCACGCCAGGCTGCATCACGCTGCACCGCCAGTTGCGCGAACTGGCTGATGCAGGTGCGCGGCATGCAGTGATCGAGGTCTCCTCGCACGCACTCGATCAGCACCGCGTCGACGGTGTGCGCTTCAGTACCGTCGCGTTCAGCAACCTGGGCCGCGATCATCTCGACTATCACCACGATCTGCAGCAGTACGGGGAGGCCAAGGCACGCCTGTTCCGGACCGGCGCACGCACGGCGGTGATCAACCTGGACGATTCTTTTGGCGGAATGCTGCCGGCGTTGCTGCCGGACGGGACCGCCTGCCTCGGCGTGAGCATGATTGGCAATCCTGCCGCCCGGCTGCGGGGCGAGCTTGTGCAGATCGGTGCCGATGGTCTGCTGCTCGAGTTGAGCGGCGAGCATGGCGTCGCCCGTCTCGAGAGCGGTCTGTGGGGGCGGTTCAATGCCGAAAACCTGCTGCTGGCCGCCGGCATCCTGCTGGCCGCGGGCTGGCCGCTGGCGCGCGTCGCTGCAGCTCTCACGGACTGCACGGCACCGCCGGGACGCATGCAGCGCGTGCCGGGATCTGCAGGCCAGCCGGCAGTGCTGGTCGATTTCGCCCATACGGCTGAGGCACTCGGCAAGGCGCTGCAAGCGGCGCGCGCGCACTGTCGCGGCCGGCTCTGGTGCGTGTTTGGCTGTGGCGGCAACCGCGACAGCGGCAAACGCGCGCCGATGGGTCGGGCGGCGGTGGAAACTGCCGACCACGTGATCGTGACCGACGACAATCCCCGCGACGAAGACTCGCGGCAGATCATCGCCGACATTCTTGCCGGCATGGACTCGCGCGACACGGTGCAGGTGATACCGGACCGCGCGGCCGCGATTCAGCGGGCCATCCATTCCGCTGCCTCCGACGATGTGATCCTGATTGCCGGCAAGGGCCATGAGCAGACGCAGACGGTCGCTGGCGTCAGCCGTCCCTTCTCCGATCTGGCAGTTGCGGCGGCGGCCCTGTCCGGTGCGCAGCAGGGGCAGGGTGCATGACCATGGGCCAGCTCAGCATGGTTGCAAAGGCGGTCGGCGGTACCCTGATCGGCGCCGATGCCGGTTTTGACTCGGTAAGCACCGATACCCGCAGCCTGGAACCAGGTCAGCTGTTCTTCGCCCTGCGTGGCGTGCGCCACAACGCTGCCGAATTTGCCGCCCATGCCGCCGCCGCCGGTGCCGCCGGCGTCGTCATCGAGGAACCGCAGGCCATCGATCTGCCGCAGGTGCATGTCGCCGATGCGGGTCAGGCCCTGTGCGATTTCGCCAGCATGTGGCGCCGGCGTTTCGAGCTGCCGATCGTCGCGGTGACGGGCAGCAACGGCAAGACCACCGTCAAGGAAATGGTCGGCACCATCCTCCGCAGGCATTTTGCCGGTCCTGGCGAGGATGCCGGGGTGCTGGTGACCTGGGGCAATCTGAACAACCACATCGGCGTGCCGATCACCCTGCTGTGGATGCGCGACAGTCACCGCGCCGCCGTGATCGAGATGGGCGCCAGCGCCCGGCGCGAGATCGCCCGACTGGCCGCAATTGCCGCGCCCGGCATCGCCATCATCACCAACGCCGGGCCGGCACATCTGGGTGGCTTCGGCGGCACTCTCCGCGATGTGGCCGAAGCCAAGGGTGAGCTGTTTGCCGGTCTGCCCGCCGGCAGTGTCGCGGTGATCAACCGGGACGATCCCTTCTACGGTTACTGGCGCGGCCTGCGCGATGACATCACGTATCGTTCCTTCGGACTCTCTGCCGAGGCAGACTACCGTGCCGTCGATGTGCAGGCCCTGGGTGTGCAGGGGCTGCGCTTTCGCATGCTCACGCCATCCGGCGAGATACCGGTGAATCTGCCGATGGCTGGTGGCCACAACGTGCGCAATGCGCTGGCTGCTGCTGCCGCCTCGCTGGCTGCCGGCGCCAGCCTCGAGGCAGTGCGCGATGCTCTGGGGCAGATGCTGAATGTCGCGGGCCGGCTGCGTGCCGAGCCGGGTCCGGACGGCAGCACCATCTTCGATGACAGCTACAACGCCAATCCAGGTTCCGTTGCCGCGGCCATCCACTTTCTTGCCGGCCTCGGTGGGCAGCGCTGGCTGGTACTCGGTGGCATGGCGGACCTC
>JAUPLK010000337.1 GCA_030836925.1 Pseudomonadota bacterium | reverse complement strand
TCAAGCTGGCTGATCTGGCTGCGGCAGACGGCGACTGGCCAACGCGCCAGCGCTGGCTCGAAGCGATCGTGAAGGCGGATGCAGACATGGCTGCCGAGCGCAGCGACCGCAGCCGCTTCCTGGCCGCCAGCAGTGCGATCGAACTCGCCCGGCCGCTGCGGGATGCCTTCAATGCCGTGGCGCTGACGGCCCCGCTGGACCGGAGCCTCAAGCTGAAGAAGAAGCACATGGAGCAGGCGCTGCAGGCCTATGGGCGTGCCGCCGACTACGGCGTCGCCCAGGTCACCACGGCAGCAACCTTCGAAACCGCAGATCTCTACTACCAGCTGAGCCGCGACCTGCTGGCCTCGGAGCGCCCCCAGGATCTCGCCGCCGATGAATCCGAACAGTACGACGTGCTGCTCGAGGAACAGGCCTTTCCCTTCGAGGAGAAAGCCATCGATCTCTATCGGGTCAACGCCGAACGGGTCGGCGATGGCATCTATGACGAGTGGGTGCGCGCCAGTTACGCGCGTCTGGCCGTGATGGTCCCGGCGCGCTGGTCGCGCACTGAAAGGAGCGAAGATGTCATTACAACGATTGACTAGCGCGGCCACGCTGCTCGCCGCACTGCTGGCAGCCGGCTGCAGCCTCGTGGGTGGTGACGCAGCGCCGGACGACGCGGCGCTTGCTGCGGCGTCGGCGCCTTCGCCGGCCGTGCTGGCGGAGTATTCGGCAGCGCTGGCACACGTGCAGGCCAGTGACGAAGCCACCGCCGACAGCGCCTTGCAGGCATTCAGCGCTGCGCATCCGCAACTTGCCGGTCCGCTGCTGAACCTGGCGCTGCTGCGCATGCGCCAGGGTGACGAGGCTGCCGCGCGTGAGTACTTCGACCAGGCCACTGCCGTGTGCACGAGCTGCGCGCCGGTGTGGAACGGACTGGGCGTGCTGAATCGGCAACAGGGGCAGTTCAGCGCGGCCGAGCAGGCGTACCTGAAGGCCATCGAACTCGATCCCGGCTATGCGCTCGCTTACTACAACCTGGCTGTGCTCTACGACCTCTATATCCAGCGTCCCGAGCTGGCGCTGGTCAATTATCAGCAATACCTCAGTCTGGGTGCCGATGACGGCAATGCCGAAGTCGAGCGCTGGATTGCCGATCTCCGGCGGCGCGTCTCGGCGATGCCAACCACGGCGCGCGCGGAGGGTGCAACGTGAAAGGCTTGCGGGCGGGTCGATCAGCCTTGCTGCTGGCGCTGCTGAGCGCCGGCAGCGCGGGCGCTGCGGATGCGCCCGCTGCCACCGCGCTCAATCTGGATGCCACCGCCATCCGCGGCAACCAGGAACTGCCCAAGGTCATGTACGTCGTGCCCTGGAAGGATGCCGCGATGGCCGAGCTGGCCGGGCGGCCGGTCAACAGCCTGGTCGAGGAAGTCCTCGCGCCGGTGGACCGTGAAGTGTTTCGACGTCAGACGCGCTATTTCCATCAACTGCATGACGCGGCACCACTGCGTCCGGCCAACTGAATTCGAGCTGTCAGCTTCAAGAGGAGATCCGGAGACCATGGAAACCTATACATCGATAGTCCACTTCATGCAGAGCGGCGGGTTCTTCATGTACCCGATCGCGCTGGTATTTGCCGTCGGCCTGGCCGTGGCGATCGAGCGCTACGTGTACCTGTCGAAAACGGCGGTGAGCAACCAGGCGCTGTGGAAGAAGATCACGCCCTTCATCCAGGCCGGCAAGTTCGCGGAGGCGGCCACCGTCACCTCCAAGTCCAATGCCGCGATCGGCTCGATCCTGACCTATGGCCTGGACCGCAGCCGGACCAGCACGCGGCGTGATGACATCGAGAAGGCGATGGAAGAAAGCCTGATGGAAGTCATGCCGCGCCTGGAAAGCCGCACGCACTACCTGGCGACTTTCGCCAACATCGCCACGCTGCTCGGCCTGCTCGGCACGATCATCGGCCTGATCCAGGCCTTTACCGCCGTTGCCGAGGCCAACCCGGCCGAGAAGGCCGACCTGCTCTCGGCGAGCATCTCGGTGGCGATGAATACCACCGCCTTCGGCCTGATCGTCGCGATTCCGCTGCTCTTCGTCCACACCGTCCTGCAGAGCAAGACCACGCGGATCATCGACAGCCTCGAGATGGTCTCGGTGAAATTCCTGAATGCGGTGGATGAGCGCCGCCGCCAGCAGCCGGCAGCCTGAGTGTCACGGCCTGGATACCACTGAGGATTGACCATGCGCAGCAAATGGCGAAAGCGACGGCATGCCGAGACACCCGAGATGGACATCACCGCCTTCATGAACCTGATGGTGGTGCTGGTGCCGTTCCTGCTCATCACGGCGGTGTTTTCGCGGCTGGCGATCATCGAGCTGAATCTGCCGGCGGCCTCGTCGGTTGCGGTCGAGGAGCCGAGCTTTCAGCTCGAGGTGACCATTCGCGAGGACGGACTGGAAGTCGGTGAGCGCAACCAGGGCCTGCTGACCCGCCTGCCGCGCACCGATGGCCACCACGATCTCGACGGCCTGGCCGACTATCTGCAGCGTGTGAAGTCGAACTATCCCGACATGTCGAACGCCACCGTGCTGCTCGAGCCGGATGTGCCCTACGACACGCTGGTGCAGGTGATGGACGTCCTGCGCTCGCGTGAAGTGCGCGAGGGTCGGCAGCTGGTGCGGGCCGAGCTGTTTCCCGATATCTCGATCGGTGATGCGCCAG
>JAUPLK010000083.1 GCA_030836925.1 Pseudomonadota bacterium | reverse complement strand
CGCGCCCCGGGCTCTGGCCGGTCCAGCGCCGGTACGCGCGGGAAAAGCTGCTCTGGTCGGAGAAACCCAGCAGGTAGGCGATCTCGGCCTGACTGAAGCGCTTGTCACCGAGATAGGCCTTGGCCAGGCTGTACCGTGTCTGATCGATGACCTTCCGGTAGCTCAGTCCTTCTGCCTGCAACTGCCGTTGCAGGGTACTCAGACTGCGGTTCAGTCGGCGGGCCACGGTCTCCTGCCCGACCTCCCCAGTCGGCAACAACTGGACCAGCACATCCCGCACGTTGGCAGCCACGGGTTGCGCCCCCAGCGCGGCGATGTAGCGCTCAGCGACCTGATCGATGGCAGCGGCGATGGCTGGATTGTCGGTAGGGAGCCAGGCTTCAGCAGTCGCAGCATCGATCAGCAGGCCGTTCGCCGGGGCGTCGAAGGTCACGGGCGCATCGAAGGCAGCGGTATACCGGGCATGCTCAACACGGCACGGATGCTGGAACCAGACAGCCAGTGGCCGAACGGGTTTACCCACTGCCTGTCCGGCCAGCAACACCAGGGCAAGCAGCGTGGCATCGATGCCTGCCTCATGCGGCTGGTGGGCCGGATCGGGGAAAGTGGCGGTGAAGCGATAGCCCCCGGCTTCGCCCTGCAGGGTCCAGTTCAGTGGAATAGTGACCAGCACCTCTGCGTACCGGCACAAGCGGGTGAAGGCGTCGACCAGATTACGACTGCTCATCCAGGCATAACCCAGTGCATGCAGACCCTCTGGCCTGATATGTCGACCGACATTCAGGCCACAGGCCGGGTCACCGGTGGCCGCTATGCTCAACTCCCACAGGTGCCGCGCTGCGCGCTGCGATACGCGCGCGCCCGACTGGTGCGTGCGCTCCCTGGGAAAGCCCGCCTTGGCGAACAAGGGCGCCGGGTCCAGGGCGTAATCCTGCTCGAGACTCTCCGCCAGATAGCGGAGCGCCGAGGCCAGCGCTGTGGGTTCGAGCAGCATGATGAGCAGACATTGAACAGAGGCTGACCTGAAATGACAAGCCTGCGGCGCGGAAAGCGCCCTACCCTTTACCGGATATGGAAAAGCGCGAGCAGGGGCCCATTTCGCTGGTGACGGCTGTAGATCGGGTGACCCGGGCGGTCCACATCGGCGCCCGGCTGCCCGGTGTGCGTGGGGCACCGCTCGATCAGCTTGACCACGCCTATCTGGGCGGCTTCGTGGCTGCACTGGTCGAATCTCTGGCACTGGACGAAGGTTTTGCCGAACTCGTGGTCTACGCGTATCTGCTGCAGGAAGGTCTGGAAGCTGACGCCGCCAGACTCTCCCAGATACTGCTCAGGATTCCGGCGGGCGGTGATTTGCAGATGGCTTTCCTGCGGGGGCGTGGGGATGCGGAGGCCTACCTGCAAACCCGCCCGGCGGTAGCTGTGTAAAAAGGTGCCGAAAAGGTGCCGGATTTATTTTCGGACCGTCAGGTAAATAAATCCGGCACCTTTTAGCTTTGCTCAGGAAAATAAATCTGGCACCTTCTATGCCATGAATGAATATCTTGCCTTGCTCCTGGGTGTGGTGTGTGCCGGCGTGGGCGGTGAGCTTTTCGTCCGTGGTGCGGTTGGTCTCGGTCATTGGGCAAGAATTTCTCCGGGCATCATCGGCGCCACCGTCGCCGCATTCGCCACATCAAGCCCGGAATTGTCTGTTGCCATCAATTCCGCCGTGGCAGGAACCCCGCAGATCGCGCTGGGTGATGCCCTCGGCAGCAATGTCGTTAATGTCGCCCTGATCCTGGCTCTGGCGTTGGTCATCTCGGGAATTCAAAGTCCTCGCGACAGCGTAAAACGGGATTTTCCTGTGGCATTGCTGGCTCCCGTGATTACGGGCGTGCTGTTCCTGGATGGCGAACTCTCCAGAGTCGACGGCTTGCTGATGCTGGCTGCATTTGCCGTCTGGCTGATTGCTGCGGTAGTCGAGGCGCGGAAACAACGCAGCGCCGCCGACGCGGTTCTTGGTGAACATCGATTCGGGCTGGTAGTCCTCTCCTGCATTATCGGTCTCGCTTTTCTGGTAGCCGCTGGAAATCTCATAGTGGCCGGCGCAAAGGGCATTGCCATATCGTTTGGCATCGATGAATTCATCATCGGCGCAACCATCGTGGCAATTGGCACGTCTGCGCCCGAACTTGCCACAGCCGTTGTCGCCAAGCTTCGCGGACACGACGAGGTGGGCCTGGGGACGATTCTCGGAAGCAATATTTTCAACGGCATGCTTGTTGTTGCCGTGGCAGCCATCATTCACCCCATCACGGTTGCATGGCGCGATGTTGCGGTGGCGTTGGTGTTTGGTTTTGTGGTGGTGGTGTTCATATACCCGAGCCGTACCGGTTTCATCGAAAGGCGTCGGGGTGTATTGCTGTTGGTGCTATATGCCACCTGGCTTGCGACCATCCTGCAACAGCAAGCATAGAAAAAAGGTGCCTACCTACAAGGTCAGCGGCGCGACGTAGCCGGTCATCTCCAGATAGCCGCGGCCGACGGGGCGGCCGGCTTCGAGGAGTTGGCTGGCGCCTTCCCAGTAGACGGCGCCGGTCGTGAGTCTGGAATCGAGCTCCTGGTCGTCCATGAGCGGTCGGGTTTCAAACACGCGTGTGCCGATGCGGATGCGCTGGGCGACTGGCCAGGCGCTGCGGTAGCGCGACGAGTTCCAGTAGCGCAGTGGCGTGAAGCGGACGTCAACCGGCGCGACAAGCTGCACGGAACCGCTCGCCCCGCGAAGCGCAGCGTAAGTCTGCACGGGCGGCTGACCGGCCTGCTTGCTGCGGATCTGGAAGGCGGCCAGCGCACTGCCGTCATCGAGATTCATGCCGACCCAGTCCCAGCCGACTGCATCCGGCGCAAGCGCCGCACTCGACCACTCGTGATCCAGCCAGGCAATGCCGGCCAGATCCTCCACCTTCCCGCCCCGGCTGAGTTGTGCCTGCACCTTCAGCTGTGGGCGCGAGTAGTAGTAGCTCGCCTGCAGCGGATCCGGGCCTTTGCGTGACAGGCCCTGCTCGCCCTGCAGCCAGGGTGGCGCGCCGGCAACGGCCTTGAAACCGAGCGTGAACTCACGTGCAGCGATCTGCGCGTGATAGGTGTCGGTCTCCGCATCGCGGAAGAGGCGCCAGCCGGAAAGCCGCACATCGGTATCACCCCCCGCTGCTTCAGCCAGCCCGAAACCGGTGCGGGCGATGCGCTCATCCAGCAGCAGCGACCCACGCGCGGGGTCGGCAATCGCCGCATGCGCGATCACCAGCTGACGTGCCGCAAAGGCACTCGGGTTGGCCGGGTCCACATCGGTGCGGCTGCGAAAGAAGGTCAACTGGAAGCCCAGCGGTCGCTGCCGGTCGCCCAGCCAGCCGGTGAGGTACCACCACTCGGTACGAAAATCCGCATGCGCGCCGAAGTCCTGCGGAAAGACCAGCGCACGCGGCAACACTTGCGGATAGCTGATGGCCGCACGACTCGCCGGCGCAGCCAGTGCGGCAAGCGTGAGCAGCAGACGGCGGCGGCTCAGCATCACCAGTCCTCGTGCACAGCACGCAACGGGCTGCTGCCGGTGGCACGCCGGCCAGCGATGGCGGCCGTGCCGGTGGCACAGACCAGCAACGCCGCGATCAGCCCGGCGATCAGCTCAAGCGGCACGATCAGCTGCATCGACCAGTGAAAGGACTGCGGATTGACCACGCGGATCAGCACCAGCGCGATCACCAGACCGGCCAGCAGGCCGACCACTATCGCGTTGAGGGTGGCCAGCGCGCCCTCCAGCGCCAGCACGCGCAGGATCTGCCCGCGCGTCACGCCGATATGCCGCAGCATGCCGAACTCGCGGCTGCGCGCCATCGCCTGCGAGGAAAAAGTTGCCGCCACGCCGATCATGCCGATGAGGATTGCCGCTGCTTCCAGCACATAGGTGACGGCAAAGCTGCGGTCGAAAATCCGCAGGCTGAGCGCGCGGATCTCGGCCGGCGCACGCAGCTCGATCACCTCGCGGGAATCGAGCGTCTGCAGCAGATCCCGACTCACATCGGCCGCACGCACGCCGGGCCGCAGCCAGATCGCGGCATCCGTGCGCGTGGAATCGCCGGTGATGCGCTGGTAATCCTCGGCGCGCATTGCCACCGAACCGAACTGCCGCGCGTAATCGCGCCAGACGCCGAGCACGATAAAGGGGTGCAGACCACCGGCCAGCGGCAGATGCAGTATCCCACCGACGCGCGCACCGTACAGATCGACCATCGCCTCCGACACCCAGACCGGCGGCGGCTGGTCCGGCTGCCAGGCGAGCGGCCGGCCCACCAGTGGCAAGGCGGCACCGGGATCTGTCGCGTCGATCGTGCGCGCGACGACCACTACCGCCGCGCGGTCCGCCGCGAGCTGCAAGGGGGTGGCACGCGAGAACTCCACGCGCAGCACGCCGGGATGCGTGCGGATGCGCTGCATATCCGCTGGCGACAGCCAGGCATCCGTCATGGACAGCCCGACCCGCGCGTAGAGATCCGCCGGCAGCACCTGCACCAGCCAGCCATCCAGGGTGCCGCGAAAACTCGACACCATCGTGCCCATCGCCACCATCAGGCCAAAGCTCGCCACGATGCCGGCCATGGCGATCGCCGCCGCGCCGGGCGCCTGCACCATGCGGTTGGCGGCGAGCAGCAGCGTCGGCGCACGGGTGCCGACACGCGCATGCTGCAACCAGTCGGCCAACGGACGGGACAGCAGGCGGGCGATGCGCGGCTGCAGGGCGATGGCACCGATCAGGATCGCGGCGATGGCCAGGTAGGCCGGCACCGGCACACCGGAAACCGGCGGCAGGCTGAGCAGAACTGCGGCCACACCCAGCAACACGAGACCGGGCCAGATGCGGCCGAGCGGACGCAGCACATCTTCTTCACCACCCGCGTGCAAGGCTGCGGCAGGCGGCGTATGCGCCGCTTCATGGGCGGGCAGGTAGCTGCCGGCAACCGCCGCGAGGACGCCGAGTACCGCAAATCCGGCTGCAGTCAGCAACGGAAAGCCGAGTGCCGGCCGGGTTACATTGAAGTAGCCGCCGCCGAGGTCACCGCCGAGTGCCGTCAGCGCCGCTTGCGCGATGGCCGCCCCGGCAAACAGACCGCACAGGCTGCCCACGGCACCGATGGCCAGGGCTTCGGCGATCAGCAGCCGCTTGAGCTGGCCGCGCTCGAGGCCGGCAGCACGCAACCACGCGAACTGCGCGCGGCGCGCCAGCGTGGCCTGCGCCTGCAGCGAGAACACCAGAAAGCCGCCGGTGAACAGCGCCACCAGCGCCAGCACATTGAGGTTGACGCGATAAGCGCGCGACAGATTGGCCAGCCGCGCGCCGGTGGCATCCGGACCGGCGAGGTTCACACCCGGCGGCAGAGCGAGCCGGGCGCGCAGTGTCTCGAGGCTGACGCCATCGGCCAGACGCAGATCGATGCGCGTCAACCGGCCAAGAGCACCGAGCCGCCACTGCGCGAAACCCAGATCCATCACGCCGAGCAGGCTGCCGGGACGCACGCCAGGCAGCGTACCGCGCACCTTCAATTCCACTGTGCCGGATCCGGCCTGCACGGTGAGACTGTCGCCAACCTGCAACTTGAAGCGCTCAAGCGCCGAGGGCGAGAGCAGGATGCCGTCGCCGAAAATCGCAAACCGGGACGCTTCCCTTTCCCCGGAAAGGGAAGCATCACCCATCAATGTCGGCGACAGCGGCGCAGCGCGCAGCACGTCGATGCCGAGCACCGTGAGGCGCGGTGGATACTCGTCAGCCGAGCCCGCCACCAGCACATCGGTGGCCAGCACCGGACTGGCCAGTTGCACACCCGGATCGCTGGCCACGCGCGCGTACAGCTGCTCATCGAACCCGGCACGCGAGCCCTCGATGACGGCATCGGCCTCGCCGTTGATCTCACGCAGCGCGGCGTTGAATTCCGCCAATGCCGCCGTGTTGATCAGGCTCACCGCGTAGCCGAGCGCCACACCGACCGTGATCGCCAGCACCTGCACAGCCGAACGCAGCCGGTAAGTCCAGGCGTATCTGATGATCAGCTGCCACCAGATCCACAGCATCTCAGCCGACCGCCAGGTTTTGCGGATGCAGGCGGCCCTGGCTGAGCAACAGCGCCCGGTCAGCCAGTGCAGCAGCAGCAGCCGAATGGGTGACGAGTACACCGGCCGCACCCCGCTCGCGGATCTGCGTGACCAGCAGGCGCATGACCATTGCCGCGGTTTCGGCGTCCAGGTTGCCGGTCGGCTCATCCGCAAGCACCAGCACCGGCCGGTGCACGAGCGCACGGGCGACGGCCACCCGCTGCAGCTCGCCACCGGAAAGCTCGCGCGGCAGGCTCGCCGCACGATCGGCCAGGCCCACTGCCGCGAGCAGTTCAGCGACACGCTGCTGGCGTTCGCCGGCGGCCACACCGAGCAGCACCAGCGGCAGTTCGATGTTCTGGCCAACCCGCAGGTGCGGCAGGATATGAAAGGACTGGAAGACAAAGCCCAACCGCGCGCGCCGCAGGCGCGTACGCGCATCGTCATCCAGCACGGCGAGATCCTGGCCACTGATCAGGATTTTTCCGGCATCGGGCGTGTCGAGTCCGGCGATCAGGTTGAGCAGCGTGGACTTGCCGGAGCCAGACTCGCCGACGATGGCGACGAGTTCGCCCGGCGCGACGCACAGGTCCAGATGGTCGAGGATCTGCCGCTGGTCGAAGCGCCGGGAGAGCTGGCTGACGTCGAGCGCGGAATCGGCCATGGGCAATCAGGCGTCCGGGAGATCTTCAGGCGCGTCTTCAGGGCCGGCATGCGCCGGCATGGCCAGCTCCTCGTCGACATCATCCGCCTGTTCAAGGAAGGCATCCGGCAACTTCTTGCTGGTTTTCGCACCCAGGGTCTTGATATCCAGCGCGCGCTTGACGAGGTTGCCCTTGCCGGTATGCAGTTTCTTGATCG
>JAUPLK010000082.1 GCA_030836925.1 Pseudomonadota bacterium | reverse complement strand
ACAGCGAGGCTTCGTTGCGGAAATCGGCCAGCTTGCGCATGGCCTTGACCAGCGTGGCCTGCACCACTTCAGCCGTCGCATCGGCGTCGCCGCCCAGGCGCGGCAGGGCAAAACGGTAGACACGCGGGAAATAGCCATCGAAAAAGGCCGTGAACGCGCGTTCATCGCCCTTGAGCATTCCGGCTATGAGTTCTGTCGATTCCATCACGCTTCCGGTGACCGCCTGGGTAGCCTGGTACGGGCTTGGACGTTGCTGTCGGCCACAATCAATCGGCGCTTGGCCGCCGGCGATTGATTTTCAGCGCAGCCACCGTCAGAGGCTGCAGACGAGCCAATTCACGCCAAGGATGGATCACTTGCCAATGGAACACACCCCCACCAGCCCGTTTAGCCTGCAGCAGGCACCCCGTGGTGCAGCACTGCGTGGCGAACTGGAGTCATTTGTCGCCCACGCCTTCCAGGACAAGCATGGCGCGCAGATTCACTCGTTCATGCCCGATCTGCTGGGCATGCACAATGCCAGCGGCGAACTGCGGGCCGTGGCCGGCTGCCGGCCAGCCCGGCAGGAGCGCCTGTTTCTGGAACAATATCTGGATGAGCCGGTAGAGGCATTGCTGAGCGCAAGACTCGGCCAGCCGGTGGCGCGCCGGGAGATCATCGAGATCGGCAACCTCGCCAGCAACGGCTGCCGGCAGGCACGGCATCTGGTCAGCCTGCTGCCGCGCTACCTGCTGGATCGCGGTTATACCTGGGCCATCTTCACGGCCACGGGCCTGGTGCGGGACGTACTGCAGAGCGTGGGCGCAGAACTGATCGAGCTGGCCGTCGCCGATCACGGCAAGGTAAGCACCGGCAATGACGCCTGGGGCAGCTACTACCGCAATGACCCGCGCGTGATGGCGGGCTATCTGCCCGATGGCCTGCATCTCTCGCCACGCCACCGCGTCCGCCATTGATGATGTATCCACCGGCGGCAGCAACATCCGCCCGCGTCGCCCTGGCCGATGAGCAACGCCTGATCAGCTACGCCGCACTCGGGCCCCTGCTCGCTGCGGAACAGGCCTGGTTGCGACAGTCGGGCGGCAGCCGCTTCGCGCTGCTGGCCGACAACGGCTGCGGCTGGGCCCTGACTGATCTCGGCCTGCACCAGGCCGGCCTGCTCAATGTGCCACTGCCGGGCTTCTTCAGCCCGGCACAGCTGCAACATGCCATCCGCGATGCCGGCATCGACACGCTGCTGACCGACCAGCCGGAACGCGCCATGCAGCTCGCCGCGGATTTTGTGCCGGCGGGTATCTCGCCGCAGACCGGACTGCATCTGTTTCGGCGGCACGGCTCACCATCACCGCAGCCGATACCGCCCGGCACGCTCAAGATCACCTACACCTCGGGCAGCACCGCGACGCCGAAGGGCGTCTGCCTGTCGGCACCGAGCCTGGAATCGGTGGCCACCTCACTGGCCGAGGCAACTGCCGACCTCGGGCTGACACGACATCTGTGCCTGTTGCCGCTGGCGACTTTGCTGGAGAACGTTGGCGGTATCCATGCGGCACTGCGCAGCGGTGCCAGCTGCATCATTCCTTCACTGACCACTACCGGCATGAGTTATGGCGGGCTGGAGCCGCAGAAGCTGCTCGCAACGATCAGCGCACACGCTCCGTCCAGCCTGATCCTGGTTCCCGAACTGCTGCGCGTGCTGGTAATGGCGGCACAAAAGGGCTGGCAACCGCCGGCCAGCCTGCGCTTCATTGCCGTGGGCGGCGCGAGCGTGGCGCCTGAACTGCTGGCCAGCGCCGCGCGACTCGGCCTGCCGGTCTTCGAGGGCTACGGGCTCAGCGAGTGCGGCTCCGTGGTCTGCGTCAACACGGCGACGGCGCAACGCCGCGGCAGTGTTGGCCGGCCCCTGCCGCATGTCCGCGTACGGCTCGACGGGCAGCAGCAGATCCTGGTCAGCGGGCCGCTGATGTCGGGCTATCTGGGCGACGCTGCTCCGCCGGGCGCTGCACGTGGCGAAATTGCCACCGGCGATCTGGGCGAGATCGATGCGGATGGTTTCGTCTACGTCCGCGGTCGTCTCAAGAACCTGATCATCACCAGCCTGGGACGGAATATTTCGCCGGAATGGGTCGAGCGCGAACTGCAAACCGAAGCCGCCATCGGCATGGCGGTGGTCTGTGGTGAAGCACGGCCGTATCTGGGCGCGCTGATCAGTCCGGCCGGCGCTGCTGGCAGCGAACAGATTGCCGCCGCTGTCGCCCGGGTCAACGCCCGGCTGCCCGACTACGCCCAACTGCGACGGTGGGCCGTGGTCGATGCGCCCTTCACTTTTGCCAATGGCCTGCTCACGGCCAATGGCCGCCCGCGACGGGCACACATCCTGGAACTCCATGCCGAGACGCTGGAGTCCCTGTATCCGGAGACGACCGCAACAGAGGCCACCAGCTGATGAGCAAAGCCAGACCGCACACCGCACAGCCGTCCTTCTACGACGAGCTGCAAGTCATCACCATGAACGACCGGGATTTTCTGCTCTCGGCACCGATCATCAATGCGGCCTTCGCCGGCAAGATCAGCCACGCCCAGTACCTCGCGTTTCTCGGCCAGGCCTGGCATCACGTACGGCACACCATGCCGCTGCTGATGGCCCTTGGCAGCCGGCTGCCGGAGCGCCACGCGGGGCTGCTCGGCAATGTCCTGCACTACCTGGAAGAGGAAACCGGCCACGACGACTGGATCCTCAACGACATCGAAGCGGCCGGCGGCGACCGGCACGCCGCAGCCCGCTCGGCACCCAATGTCGAGACCGAGGCGATGGTCGCCTACGCCTGGGACACCATCATGCGCGGCAATCCGATCGGCTTTTTCGGCATGGTCTTCGTGCTCGAAGGCAGCAGCGCAGCGCTCGCACTGCGCGGTGCGGATGCGATACAAAATGCACTGGTCCTGCCCGACAGGGCCTTCAGCTATCTGCGCAGTCACGGCACGCTCGACCAGGAACATGTGCAGGATCTCGCCACCATCCTCAACGGGCTCAGCGAGCCGGACGACCGGGCTGCCGTGGTACGTTGTGCAAAAGCCATCTACTGGCTCTACGGCCACATGTTCCGCGGCATCGACAGAAACGCCGGCTAGACCACCTGGCCACGACTGAGGAGACTTGCAGATGGATCTCGGGACAGCGCGCGTACTGCTCACTGGCGGCGCCGGCGGCATCGGCGGCGCGATAGGCGAGGCGCTGCTGGCCAAAGGCGCTTCGGTACTGCTGGTCGACATGAATGAAGTGGCCTTGCAGCACTTCGTCAGCGAGCGGCTGGCGCAATACGGCGACCGGGTCGCAACCCTGGCTGCCAACCTGACACGCGCCGACGACCGGGCACTGGTCAGCGCACAGGCGCAGCATTTTCACGGCGGCATCAACGTGCTGATCAACAATGCCGGCGTCAGCCACTTCCGCCTGCTCGATGAGCAGGCACCCGAAGCCATCGACCTGGCACTGGCCGTGAATCTGCAGGCACCGATTCACCTGTGCCGCCTGCTGTTGCCCCATCTGCGCCGCCAGCCCGCGGCACATATCCTCAACACCGGCTCGGTATTCGGCAGCATCGGCTATCCGGGCTATGCCGTGTATTCGGCGACCAAGTTCGGCATGCGCGGCTTCAGCGAAGCGTTGCGCCGGGAACTCGGCGACAGCACGGTGCGCGTGCACTATCTGGCACCGCGCGCCACCCGCACCGGCATCAACACGGCCGAGGTCGAACAGATGAATGGCGAACTCGGCGTGGCCATGGATCCGGTCGCAACCGTGGCCGCAGCCGCCTGCCGGATTCTCGAAACCGAAGCGAGCGAAACGGTGGTGGGCTGGCCGGAAAAGCTTTTTGCCCGCATCAATGGCGTACTGCCCGGTGTGGTCGACAAGGCCATCATCAAACAGCTCGCCATCATCCGGCGTTACGCCGCCATCAAACCGTCTGCCACGCCACCAGCCTGAGGAATAACCCCATGTTCAACACGATCCGTCTGCTATCCACCGGCCTCGCCACCGTGCTGGTTGGCATCAGCCTGAGCACACACGCGGCACCGGCGACTTTCGATGCCGAACTGCTGGCCATACAGACCGACTGGGCGACTGCCAACTACACCACGGCCGAGCCTCAGCGGGAGGCTGCCTTCGACAAGCTGATCGTGCGTGCCGCCGCCCTCAGCAGCCAGAACCCGAAACGCGCCGAGGCGCTGATCTGGGAAGGCATCGTGCTGAGCACTGCGGCCGGCGTGAAGGGCGGGCTGGGTGCACTCGGTCTGGCCAAACAATCGCGGGAAAAACTCGAAGCCGCACTGGCCATCGATGCCAACGCGCTTGACGGCTCGGCCTATACCAGCCTCGGCACGCTCTATCACAAGGTGCCGGGCTTCCCGGTTGGTTTCGGCAGCGACAAGAAAGCCAGGGAGCATTTGCGCAAGGCGCTGCAGATCAACCCGAATGGCATCGACCCGAACTACTTCTATGCCGAGTTCCTGTACGACGAGGACGACTACGCTGGCGCCCTGGAGCATCTGGAGAAGGCGCTCAAGGCAGCACCGCGGCCCGGTCGCGCCTCCGCCGACGAAGGCCGGCGTCAGGACATCCAGAAACTGATGGCCAAAGTCCGCGCGGAACTCACCAGTTGACCGAATAAATCAGGTCGAGCGCCTGCTCCTCGCCGGAGCTGGCCTCGATGCTGAGACGGCGGCCGATCTTGTAGGTGACCCATATGGTGCCCAGGCTGTCGAATACGCCGTAGCTGTAGCGGATGTACAGGTCATCGCCAAGCTGCTCGCCGACCACGACAGCTGTGCTGCCGGTGCTGGTGGTGTCCAGGCCGATCTCGTCGACGCTGAGTGCCGAGCCGAGCTTCTGCGCCACCGGCAAGGCACCATTGAGCCCGAGGCTCACCGCCGTGCTGGCCACCGAGTACTGGTCACCGGCACCTGCGGCCGAAAGGGGCCGGCCGGTGGTCAGGTAGGACAGCGCATCCATCTCGCCCATCGCCGGCTCGGAAAACACGCGGGTGAGGATGCGCGACAGCGTGCCCGAGAGCAGCACACCGACGGTGATCTCGCTGCCTTCGTAGTTGATCTTCCGGCTGGCCTTCACATCGAGGCCCGGATCAGTCACATCGCCGGCAAACATCAGCGAGCCGCGGTCGATATCGAGTTTCTGGCCGAAGGCGGCGAACTTGCCCTCCTCGAGCTTGATGACCCCGTCGGCACTGACACCGTTCTGGCCGGCAAGCTGCGCATGCGCGAGGCTCATCTCGCCAGTGAGCCTGGTCTTGAGGCCGAAGCCTTCGAAACTGACCTTCTCGCCGAGCTGCACCCGCAGGCCATCGAGCGCAAACAATGCCGGTGCCTCCGCGACGGCCACCTTGCTGCGGCCGTGCACCACCGTGTCGGTCGACGGTCGCACGGGACTCTCCGCTATCTTCTTCAGCCTGATGTCGGCACGCGGCACCAGCACTTCCCCACCCACCAGGAACCGGCGCTCGCGCAGGACCACGCGCACGTTTGGCGAAACCTGCACCAGGCCATTCGGCAGGTTGATGACTTCGAAGACACGTCCGCGGATGGTGAGTTCGGCCTCGGGCAGCAACCGGTCGCGCCACAGTACCGTGCCGTCCACACCGACATGACCCTTGCCGGAGCGTGCGCCACCCTTGATGACCGCCGCACCGTCCTCGCGACCGAGTATCGCCAGCGCGATCCGGTCCACTTTCACGCCAGCCGCAGGCAGGCTGAATGCCCCATCGATCAACTCGAGCCCGCCGCTGATGTCGGGGCGGCGCGGATTGCCGGACAGTCCGGCGCGCAACTCGATGCGCCCGCGGACGTCGCCGATGTCGATGAAGCGCTCGATGACGGGGCTGATCGGCACCAGGTCCGGGATGCCGCCGGCCACGGTACCGCGGATCACCGGCTCGGCGCCGAAGGGATCGTCCACCACCCCGCCAGCAGCCAGCGAGAGGCCAAAGCCCGCCGCAAGCCGACCCGAATAACTGAGCTGCGCATCGGTGAGGCTGGCTTCCAGCATGAATTCGCTGATCGGTACGGTGATGTCATCTCCGTCGCCATCGGTACGGTAGATGAATGCCGCATCCTGCAATCCGGCCTGCAGCGTGCCGGTCACATCCGACTGGTACTGCCGGAAATCGATTTCCACAGCGGCCGTACCCTCCAGCGCCACCGCGGTACCGAGGTACGCGGCGAGACTGGCCAGCGGAAAGCGGCTGAGACGCAGGCCGCCACCCATGCCCTGCCTGTCGGTCCAGCTATCCGTCAGGCAGAGCTGTGCGGTCGAGAGCCCCCAGCAGTGTGCGCCCAGGCGGATATCGGCACCGGCAAGCCGCAACACCGCGGCCTGCTGCAGCGTCCAGTGCTGCGCACCGGGCAGAATGACAAAGCCCTGCGTGAACTCCTCGCGGAGCACACCGTCTTTGAGCATGCCGGTGGCCTCCAGACCCACCGTGACTTCGCCACCCGCGAGCGCGATACGCAGCGTGTGGGCATCGAGCACGCCACCGGCAAGCACATCAAGGTCACCCAGCTGCTGCCCGGTCACGGCAATTCCGCTGGCCGTCAAATCGAGATCCAGTGCATTGCGCGCACCGAGCCCGCCGCGCGCGCGCAGGGCGTCGACGCGCAGCGCACCGATGCCAAGCTTTTCGCCATCCAGCACAAGCTGGAAGCCCGGCTTCTCGGCCGTTCCGCCGATCGTGCCAGTACCGCGCAGCCAACCCTCGAGTCCCGGCCAGAGCGTGGCCAGATCGGGCGCATCGATGCTGAACTGTCCGGACAGTGCGGGCCCCCAGATGCCGTCGATATCCAGGCGGTTGGCACCGGCCAGGACCTGCACTTCATCGAATGCGTAGCCGACATCGGCGCTCGCCACCAGGCCGGAGGCGCGGAACTGGCGATCGAACAGTCGCCCCCTGGCCTCGCGCAGCTGAAAGGAGAAAT
>JAUPLK010000336.1 GCA_030836925.1 Pseudomonadota bacterium | reverse complement strand
CACGGCGACGCGACCAGGCGACATCGTGCGCAGCATGTCCGGCCAGACTGTCGAGATCCTCAACACCGACGCCGAAGGCCGGCTGATCCTCTGCGACGCACTGACCTACGCGCAGCGCTTCAAGCCTGTGGCGATGATCGATATCGCCACGCTGACCGGTGCCTGCCTGATTGCCCTGGGACGCGTGCGTTCCGGGCTGCTGTCGAATTCGGATGAACTGGCCGATGCGCTGCTCGGCGCCGGACAGACAGCCGGCGACCGCGCCTGGCGTCTGCCGCTCGACGAGGAATACGGCGAACTGCTGAAGAGCCCGTTTGCCGACATGGCCAACATCGGCGGACGCGATGCCGGCACCATCACCGCCGCTGCCTTCCTGTCGCGCTTCGTCGGCAAGACCAGCTGGGCGCATCTGGATATCGCCGGCACCGCCTGGGTCCAGGGCAGCAACAAGGGCGGCACCGGCCGGCCTGTGCCGCTGCTCATGGAATACCTGCTGCAGCGTGCCTGAATGGAGCAGCAGGCAAGGTGACCGAGGCACCAGCACGCGTGTCCTTTTATGTACTGGCAGCGCAGGAACCCGCCGCGCGGCTGAACTTTGCCTGCAAGCTGACGGAAAAGGCCTACAAGCTCGGCCAGCAGATACATCTATACACCACGAACGGCAGCGAGGCCGACGCGCTCGACCGGATGCTGTGGACCTTCAGGCAGGGCAGCTTCATCCCGCACCAGCGACTCGATCCCAGCCAGGCGCCGAACGCGCCGGTCACCATCAGCAGCGGCAGCGATGCACCGCCGGCGGTCGACCTGCTCATCAATCTGGCGGCTGAGGTGCCGGCCTTCTATGGCCAGTTCGCGCGCATCGCCGAGATCATCGACGGCAGTGCGGAGTGCCGTGAGGCGGGCCGCAGCCGGCACCGCTTCTACCGCCAGCACAACCTCGAACCCGAAACCCACCAGATCGGCTGACATCATGGACAGAACCCGGATCCCCGTGCTCACCGACATCGTGGCCAGACCGCGGCGCAGCGCTGCCGACGAAATGGCACGACCCAGTCTCAGCGAAAGCGAACTCGCCGAACTGCAGGTGCGGATCGCCACCGGCAGTTTCCTGCTGGTTGAAAAGCTGCTGCACGGGGCCTGCAAGGAAATGGAGGCCGTGCTGTTCGACGAAGTCGTCAGCCGGCTGCGCAACGAACTCCCGGAACTGATCGACCAGGTACTCCGCGAGCATTTTGACGATGACCCCCGGGGTGACTGAGTGAATTCCGAAACGTCCATGGACAAGGCCTACCAGCCCGCCGCGATCGAACAGAAGTGGTACACGCAGTGGGAAGCCGCCGGTTATTTCGCGCCCTCCGGCCGCGGCGCACCCTACTGCATCATGATCCCGCCGCCGAACGTCACCGGCACCCTGCACATGGGGCATGCCTTCCAGCACACCCTGCAGGATGCGCTGACGCGCTTTCACCGCATGCGCGGCGACAATGTGCTGTGGCAGCCGGGCACCGATCACGCCGGCATCGCCACGCAGATGGTGGTCGAGCGCCAGCTCAATGCCGAGGGCAAAACGCGCCAGGAACTCGGTCGCGAGGCCTTCCTCACCCGCGTCTGGCAATGGAAGCAGGAATCCGGCGGCACGATCTCCCGCCAGATGCGCCGGCTCGGCAATTCGGTGGACTGGTCACGCGACCGCTTCACGATGGACGAGGGTCTGTCGCAGGCCGTCACCGAAGTCTTCGTGCGGCTGCATGCCGAGGGACTGATCTATCGCGGCAAGCGGCTCGTCAACTGGGATCCGGTGCTGCACACCGCGCTGTCTGACCTCGAAGTCCAGTCCGAAGCCGGGCAAGGCTCGCTCTGGCACTTCCGCTATCCGCTGGCCGACGGTTCCGGACATGTGGTGGTTGCCACCACACGCCCCGAAACGATGCTCGGCGACACCGCCGTGGCGGTGAATCCTGCCGATGCACGCTACCGCGCGCTGGTCGGCAGGCAGATCCGCCTGCCGCTGACCGGCCGGCTGATCCCGGTGATCGCCGACGACTACGTGGACCAGGAGTTCGGTTCGGGCTGCGTCAAGATCACGCCGGGACACGACTTCAACGACTACGAAGTCGGCAAGCGTCACGCCCTGCCGCTCATCAACATCTTCGACCGCGACGCGAAGATACTCAGCCAGGCTGACGCGCACGGTTCGGGCTACGACCCGGCACAGGCTTTTGCCGAAATCCCGGCTGAACTGCGCGGCATGGACCGCTTCGCCGCCCGCAAGCGGGTGGTCGAACTGCTGGAGGCACTCGGACTGGTCGAGCGCATCGATGCGCACACCCTGCAGATCCCGCGCGGCGACCGCAGCAATGCCGTGCTCGAACCCTGGCTCACCGACCAGTGGTACGTGAAGATCGCGCCGCTGGCCGCACCGGCCATCGCCGCCGTCGAGGAAGGGCGCATCCGCTTCGTTCCCGACAACTGGACCAGGACCTACTACCAGTGGATGCACAACATCCAGGACTGGTGCATCAGCCGGCAACTGTGGTGGGGCCACCGCATTCCCGCCTGGTACGACGCGCAGGGCCAGGTCTACGTCGGGCACAGCGAGGCAGCGGTGCGCGACAAGCACGCGATCCCGGCCGGCACCACGCTGCGCCAGGACGAAGACGTGCTCGACACCTGGTTCTCCTCCGCGCTGTGGCCCTTCTCGACGCTCGGCTGGCCGGAGCAGACCGAT
>JAUPLK010000335.1 GCA_030836925.1 Pseudomonadota bacterium | reverse complement strand
TGGAGCGTGGTTACGGCGATGACGGCCAGTTGCTGTTCGGAAACAGGGATGGTGTTCGCTACGTGTGGCCGCGGATTGACATGACCGAAGCGCGCCCGGCTGGCGGTGAACCGCAGCCGTGACGACACGCGCCATCGCTGCTGCCGTGCTGGCACTGCTGGCCTGCCAGCTGCACGCTCAGGGCATGGATTCCACACCGGCGGAGCGCCAGCTGCGGATACTTGCCGAAATGCTGCCGGGCCACTACAGCAACGCCAATCAGGCCTACTTCGATGTGCGCCGCCAACTCCCGGAGACCGCGCGGCACGGCATGCTCGAAATCAGCATCGCAGCGGCCACTGACTACACAGGCAACGGCCGCGCATTCAACTGGCGCGAGCGCGGTCAGGAAGCGCAACTGGTGCTGAGCACTTCAGCCGATGACCCCACCGGCATCCGCGCTGAATTTGCCCTGCGCGACGGCACCAGCTGGCGCATCGATCCGGCACGTACGCTGCGCATCGTCCGCACTGCCGGGAGTTTCAGCGGCAAGACGGCCAGTGGCGGTGGCATCCAGATCTCGGCGCGTGAACTCTGGCTGGACGGCGGCAACGGTGATCCCTACTGGCTGGAGCGCAGCCGCGGGTTTCACTGTTATGCCGACGTCCCGGGCGTGGGTGGCGGGCGGGACATTCCCTTTCAGCGTTACGACGACATCCGGCTGCACGACCAGGGTGGCGAATACTGGTTCACCACCCGCGACGCCGATCAGCGCCAGCTCGGCCTGCGCCTCACGCGCGTC
Source organism: Pseudomonadota bacterium (assembly GCA_030836925.1). GTDB lineage: Bacteria > Pseudomonadota > Gammaproteobacteria > Steroidobacterales > SHZI01. The sequence goes on along the minus strand of JAUPLK010000335.1, from coordinate 1,954 downwards.
AACTGGCATGTGCTCAACGAAGCCAACGGCAACTTCAACCGCAATTCACTCGTGCTGTACCTGAGCGAGCGAATGGCCGACGGCAGCACAAAGGAACACGGCTACGCCTTCACCGACCCCGATGCCGACCGCATCGGCCTGAACCTGAAATGGATGCTGGCCAACTGCGCGATCACGCCACGCCAGCTCGCCCGCCCGGAAATGTAAGCCGGCGAGACCTGGCACGCGCATTGTGCCCGTGTGCAGCCCTTATACTGGCCACCTTGCCTGACGGGTTCACGGGGGAAGAGTCATGGGTCTGTTCGTCATCGTCGTGTTCACGGCGCTCGCGCTGTATCTGATCAGCATCTACAACCAACTGGTGACCATCCGCAATGTCGCGCGGAACGCCTTCGCGCAGATCGACGTGCAACTGACGCGCCGGCACGACCTCATTCCCAATCTCGTCGAAGTCGCCAAGGGCTATCTGGCCCATGAGCGGAGCACCCTGGAGGCCGTGATCCAGGCACGTAATTCAGCGGTATCCGGACTGAAGGCCGCTGCAGCCGACCCAGCCAATTCCTCCGCGATGGAAGCGCTGGCCGGCGCGGAAAACCAGCTCAGCAGCGCACTGGGCCGGCTGTTCGCGCTGGCTGAGGCCTACCCGGACCTCAAGGCCAACCAGACCATGATGCAGCTGTCCGAGGAACTGACCACCACCGAGAACAAGGTGGCATTTGCCCGACAGGCGTACAACGACGGCGTCATGGGCTACAACAACGCACGCGAAGTGTTTCCGAACAACTTCGTCGCCTCCGCCTTCGAATTCCAGGCCATGAAACAGCTGGAAATCGAGAGCGCATCGATGCGCGAGGTGCCGAAAATCAGCTTCAGCTGAACGCATGAACTTCTGGGCCCGTCAGGCCGAAGCCCGCCAGCGCAGCCGCTGGCTCATCGCCCTGTTCATCGCCGCCGTTCTCGGCATCGTGCTGGCAGTCAACTTCGTGGTCCTCAGCCTGTTTGCCCTGCTCGACGCCGGACAGCCGGTCGTCGCGGACAGCCTCTGGCTGGCGCGTCATCCGCAGGCCGCGGTGATCACGACGCTCGTGGTACTGGCAATCATCGGCATCGCCAACCTGTACAAGACCATGTCGCTGTCGACTGGCGGTGGCGCAGTGGCGAGAGCGCTGGGCGGATTGCGGGTCCAGGCCGACACCAGCGATCCGCTGCAACAGCGGCTGGTAAATGTCGTGGAAGAAATGGCCATCGCCTCCGGGGTGCCGGTACCGGCTGTCTATGTGCTCGAACAGGAAGAAGGCATCAACGCCTTCGCGGCCGGCCATACGCCGGCCAATGCCGCCATAGCCGTGACCCGCGGCGCACTGCAGAACCTGAGCCGTGCAGAGCTGCAGGGCGTGATCGGACACGAGTTCAGTCACATCCTCAACGGCGACATGCGGCTCAACATCCGCATCATGGGCCTGCTGTTCGGGCTGCTGGTGATCGCCATCGCCGGGCGCACGGTGTCCTGGTATGCACCACGCCAGAGCGACAGCCGGCGCGGCAGTGGCAGCTTGCTGATTATCGCCGGCGTACTGGTCATGGCGCTGGGCTATGTGGGCGTGTTCTTCGGCCGCCTGATCCAGGCCGCGGTCTCGCGCCAGCGTGAGCTGCTCGCCGATGCCTCGGCGGTGCAGTTCACGCGTGATACCACCGGTTTGCGTGATGCGCTTCTGAAGATCGGCAGCGTCCGCGGCTCCCGGATCCGTCATCCCGATGCCGAGGAAGTCGCGCACATGCTGTTTGCGCCCGGCATGACACGCTGGTTTGCCACCCACCCGCCGCTGCTGGCGCGGATTCGCGCGCTGGATGCCGGCTTCGATCCGGCACAGTTCGACAACCTTCGCCTCGAGGTAAAACCGCAGCCACTTGGCGTGGTCGAGGTCGTCAGCAAGGACCGGCTGCCGCGATCCTT
>JAUPLK010000081.1 GCA_030836925.1 Pseudomonadota bacterium | reverse complement strand
GCCCTATACTGCGGTCTGAAGGGGAAGAAAGCCAAACTGGCAGAAAATCAATGATCGGCGTTTCACCAAAACAGGTCAAGCAAACGGCCGCAGACAGCCTGCTTCCCGCTGGCGTTTGCTTCAAACTCGTGCAGACACCAGGACGTCCGCGCAACACCACACTGACAAAGGTCGATCATCTCATCGTGATTGCACCGGCCCGGCCGCCACCCTCGTTGTGGCGTGAACTGCCGGGACTCAAGTCACTGCAGCCGCGGACCAGGCGTCCCGGCAAGCCTGGTGCATCCCGCGTACTGCGCGGCGTGCTCGGCAACAGCGCGACGGCGGTAACGCTCGGGCTGCTGCCTCCTGCAGCTGCCAGGAGCCACTCGTCCCTGCCCAACACCTTCAAATTGCTCGCGTTTGCCGGCGAACTGGCGGCCGCCGCTCTCGGCGATGAACCCCGTTCGGTTGGCCTGGTCGTGCATGGACTCGAACCCGCAGATGCAGAGCGCGTTGCCAAGGCCATGCTGCTGGCACTCGGCGCCCACAGCTGGCAGGCGCCCGCATTCCGCAAGGAAAAGCGGCCAGCGACACTGAAGAAGGTGGAGCTTTTCGGCCTGCCGGCCGGAGTCAGCCTGCAGCGCACGCTCGCGGAAATCGACGCGGCAAATCTGGTGCGCTGGCTCACCGCACTGCCAGCCAACAAGCTGACTGCCACTGCCTACCGTGAACTGCTGGCCACACTGGCCACGAAGAACGGCTGGGATTTCGAGTGGCTCGATGAAAATGCACTCGGGAAACTCGGCGCCGGCGCGTTCCTGGCTGTCTCGCAGGGTAACGCAGGCCGTGATGCCGGCATCGCCCGCCTGCGCTACCGGCCTGCCGGCACGACCAGCCAACCCGATCTCGCCCTCATCGGCAAGGGCATCATCTTCGATACCGGTGGCACCAACGCCAAGACCGCCACGCACATGCTCGACATGCATACCGACATGTCAGGCAGTGCCGTTGCACTCGCCGTACTCCAGGTCCTGACGACACTCGATGCTTCACTGTCGGTCGATTGCTGGCTGGCCATCACCGAGAACCGCAGCGGGCCGACTGCCTGCAAGCAGCGCGATGTGATCACCGCCAGCAATGGCGTGACGGTTGAAATCATCCATACAGATGCCGAAGGCCGCATGGTGCTGGCCGATACCCTGGCACTTGCCGGACGCGAAAAGCCGCTGCTCATGATCGACTACGCCACCCTGACCTATGCCTGCGTCCACGCGCTGTCCGAGCGCTACAGCGGCATATTGAGCAACCGCGACTCGCTCAACGAACTGCTGATACGCGTCGGCCGGGAATCAGGCGAACGCGTCTGGCCCTTCCCCATGGACGATGATTTCGACGATGACCTCAAGTCGAAGGTCGCCGACGTCAGCCAGTGCAGCATCGGTGGCGAAGCAGACCAGATCCTGGCGGCACGCTTTCTGCAGCGCTTTGTGCCGGAAGGCACACCCTGGATTCACATGGACCTCGCCGCTGCGACCCGCAAGGATGGTCTCGGTCATGTGCCCGGCGGCTGCACCGGTTTTGGCGTGCGCTATGCCGTCTCGCTGCTGCTCGATCATGCCGCCGACCTGCACGAACTGGCCACGCCAGTTTTGCGTCCGCGTCACCGCTGATGATCAGCACCCGTTTCCGCGGCTTTCTGCCGGTTGTCGTCGACCTCGAAACCGGCGGCTTCAATGCCAAGACCGATGCACTGCTGGAAATCGCCGCCGTGCTGCTGACCATGGACGAGCACGGCACGCTGCGTCGGGGCGAAACCGTCTCCTACCATGTGCAGCCGTTCCCCGGCGCCAACCTGGAACCGGCGGCACTGCAGGTCACGGGCATCGACCCCTTTCATCCGCTGCGCCCGGCCGTTTCCGAACGCGACGCCCTGCAGAATGTGTTTCGCGAGGTGCGGCAGGCCGTCAAGGATGCCGGCTGCAAGCGCGCGATCCTGGTTGCACACAATGCCCATTTCGATCTCGGCTTCCTGAACGAGGCCATCGCCCGTACCGCCATCAAGCGCAGCCCTTTCCACCCTTTCAGCGTGCTCGACACCGCCACCCTGTGCGGCGTGGCCTTTGGCCAGACGGTGCTGGCCCAGGCCGCGCTGGCGGCCGGCATGGACTGGGACAACGAGGCCGCACACGCGGCAGCCTACGACGCCGAACAGACCGCCGAACTGTTCTGCGAGATCGTCAACCGCTTCCGGCCGATCTATGCTGCCGCATTGCCACTACCGGTGGCTGCAGACGAAACACCGGTGAATTGAATAAGCGCGCGCAGTCTCCTATTCTCACCGCGTCACGTTCCGCAGACTTCAACCCAACAGCCTGAGGACATTTCCGCATGAATCCATTGAAATCCGTCAACGGCGCAATCATCACCAGCCTGCTGCTGATGGCAGCCCTCGGCTTCGCTCTCGGTGGCTCCGGATTCAGCGTGCAGAATCTCGACCGGTGGTTGCACATCGCCTCCGGCGTCACCTGGATCGGACTCCTGTATTACTTCAACGTGGTCCAGGTACCGGCGCTTGCCGCAGCAGCTGCCGACAAGGGCGGTCCGGGTGCTGCCGGCATCAGCAAGTACGTCGCGCCGCGCGCCCTGCTCTGGTTTCGCTGGGCAGCAGTGGTGACGGCACTGTCCGGCGTCATCCTGATCGAGTTCGCGTTCCGTCCCGCCGGCGGCGGCTTCATGCAGGTCATGGCCCTGAAGGACGGCTTTCAGATCATCGGCATCGGTTCCTGGCTCGGCCTGATCATGCTGTTCAATGTCTGGGTACTGATCTGGCCCAACCAGAAGAAGGTGCTCGGCATCACGCCCGCCACCGATGAACAGAAGGCCACTGCCCGCAATGTCGCGCTGCTCGCCTCACGCACCAATTTCGTGCTGTCCCTGCCGATGCTGATGTGCATGACCGGTCAATCGCACGGCCTGCCGTTCTGAACTCTCCCGGGAGCGGCGTCAGCTGCGCGACATGGCTTCGAACACTACGCAACTGACGCCGCCGCCCCCGGCCGCAATCACGGCGGCCGTGCGCGCCGCACTGGCCGAGGACATCGGCAGCGGCGACCTGACCGCGGCACTGCTGCCTGAAACGCAGCAGGCACTGGCTACGGTCATCACGCGCGAAGCGGCGGTGCTGTGTGGCAGGGACTGGGTGGATGCGGTGTTTGCCGCACTCGATCCGGCTGTGGTGATCGACTGGCATTGCCGTGACGGCGACCCCGCAGCAGCGGGGCAGAAACTCTGCGAACTCCGTGGTCCGGCACGCAGCATCCTGACGGGTGAACGGACCGCGCTGAATTTCCTGCAGACCCTGTCAGCTGTCGCGACAGCGACACGCCATTACATCGCTGCCGTGGCCGGCACCCGCGCGACCATACTCGACACGCGCAAGACGATTCCGGGCCTGCGCCTCGCACAGAAGTATGCGGTGCGCGTCGGCGGCGGCAGCAATCACCGCATCGGACTTTACGACGGCATCCTGATCAAGGAAAACCACATCGTCGCGGCCGGCGGCATCACGCCGGCGGTACGCCGCGCGCGCGACCAGGGCACGATGGTGCTGCTGGAAGTCGAGGTCGAGACGCTTGATCAGGCCGAAGAAGCCCTGCGCGCCGGTGCCGACCGCCTGCTGCTGGACAATTTCAGCACGGCACTGATGCGCGATGCGGTCGCGCTGCGTGATCGCCTCGCACCCGGAATCGGGCTCGAGGCCTCCGGCGGCATCGAGCTGCAATCCATCCGCGCCGTGGCAGAAACCGGCATCGACTTCATTTCGATCGGCGACCTGACCAAGAATATCCGCGCCATCGACCTGTCGATGCGCTTCAGCTTCATTGCCGCCCCCACTCCGTAGGAGCGCCCCGTAGGAGCGCCCCGTAGGAGCGGCTTCAGCCGCGATACAATCCCCCCATATGCCCCCCGAAATCCTCCCCTGCCCGCGCTGCGCGAAACCACCCGCCCTGTGCATCTGCGACCGTGTCGAGCCATTCGATACCCAGCTGCGCATCGTCATCCTCCAGCACCCGCAGGAAAACGACGCCGTGCTCGGCACGGCAAAGCTGGTCACGCTGACCCTGCCGAAGGCCGAGATCCGCGTCGGGCTGTCCTGGGCCTCGCTCGATCATGCGGTCGGCCTGACGGAAGCCAACCGCGAACGCTGGGCGGTGCTGGCCGGCGTGAAGCTCGGGGTCGCACTGCCCGACGAAGTGCGCAGGCAGCCGGTCGTGGTGATCGATCGCAAGGGCCGTGTCCGCGACCTCAAGCGTCACGGGCTGGAGGGCATCATCGTGCTGGATGGCACCTGGAGCCAGGCCAAGACGCTCTGGTGGCGCAATGCCTGGCTGCTGAAACTGCCGCGCATCGTGCTGCAGCCGCGCGAACCGTCGATGTACGGCCGGCTGCGCAACGAACCGCGGCGCGATTTCGTGTCCACACTGGAGGCGATTGCCGACACGCTGCCGGCACTGGGCGAATCCGAACAGCTGCGCAGCAGCCTGCGCCGGCTGTTGCGTACGCTCCTGCAGCGCGCCCGCGACGCCGGTCAGCCGTTGACCACCGACGACATCAGCACGCGTTTGGGCTCGGACACGCCGTAGCCCTGCGCGTAATCGATACCCATGCCGCGCAGCATGGTGATGATTTCCTGGTTCTCGGCCCACTCGGCGATGACTTTCTTGCCGGTCAGATGACCGATCTCGTTGATCGATCGCACCATCTCCCGGTCGATCGGATCATGCAGCATCTCCTTGACGAAGCTGCCGTCGATCTTCAGGTAGTCCACCGGGAAATGCTTGAGATAGCCGAAGGATGACAGGCCGGTGCCGAAATCATCCAGCGCAAACTTGCAGCCCAGCTCCTTGAGCGCGTTGATGAAGCGGCTGGCCTGCGCAAAGCTGGCGATGGCGGCCGTCTCGGTGATTTCGAAACAGATCTTGCTGGCATCCAGGCCGCTGCGCTGGAACTGGCGGATCACGAAGGGCAGGAACTCGTTGTCGGCCAGGCTCGAACCGGAGAGGTTTATCGAGCACAGCGCCAGCCGCTCGCGCTCGTCGGCCTCGGACACCAGCCACAAAAAGGCATGCTCGACGACCCAGCGGTCGATGTTCGAGATCAGCCCGTAGCGCTCGGCTGCGGAAATGAACAGGTCGGGCGACACCAGCAGACCCGCCTCATCGCGCATGCGCAGCAGGATCTCGTAATGGGAACCGGTTTCCTCGGTCTGCAGCGGCTGTATGGTCATGCGATACAGCTCGAAGCGGTCTTCTTCCAGCGCATTGTTGATGCGCGCGGCCCACTGCATCTCGCGGCGGCGGCGCATCAGGTCGATATCGTTCTGGCGGAAACAGTGGATGCGGTTGCGGCCCGCTTCCTTGGCGGCCTGGCAGGCACTGTCACCGGCTGCGATGAGCGTCGCGACGCTTTCGTTGTCGCCGGTGATCGGCACCACGCCGATGCTGACACCGAGCCGGAACGACCGGTCGTCCCAGCTGAACTTGTGCTCGCGGATCGCCTCGCGCAGCACCTCGGCGGTACGCATCGCCTCCTCCGGACTGCAGGCTTCCAGCAGCAGGCCGAATTCGTCGCCACCGAGACGCGCCAGCGTATCGCGCCAGCGGATCTTGGCCGTGAGCAGCGCGCTCAGCTGTGTCAGCAGGGTATCGCCGGCGCCGTGGCCACAGGAGTCGTTGATGATCTTGAACTGGTCGAGATCCAGATAGAGCAAGGCATAGGAGGTCTCGCGGGCCTTGGCGCTCTTGAGCGAGCGCTCCAGCCGGCTCTCGAATTCACGGCGATTGACCAGGCCGGTGAGCAGGTCGTGACTGGCGTGGTAGGACAGCCGGCGGTTGAGCTCGCGCGACTCGCTCACATCGTGGAAGACCAGCACGCCACCGGTGACCTCGCCGCGATCATTGCGGATCGGTGAGGCGGTGCTCTCGATGTACAGCTCGTTGCCATCCCGGCGGATCAGCAACGAGGGCCGCACCGACTTGACCGAGCGATTGCGCTTGATCGAGCTCATCACCGGATTTTCCAGTGGCTCGCAGGTCTCCTCGTGAAAACCACGGAAGATCTCGTCCACATGCCGGCCGCTGGCATCATCGAGCTTCCAGCCGGTCAGTTCCTCGGCCACGGGATTCACATACTCCACAACCCCTTCGCCATCAGTGGTGACGACGCCGTCGCCGATCGACTGCAGGGTGATCTGCGCGCTCTCCTTCTCCCGGAACAGCGCCTCCTCGTAAACCTTCTGTTCGGTGATGTCGGTTTCCACGCCGACGAGACGACGCAGGCGACCCCGCTCATCCAGCATGGCCTTGGCGCGGCAGGTGACCCAGCGCCACTCGCCATCCTTGCGGCGCATGCGATGGGTGTTCTCGAAAATGTCGGTGTGGCCGGCCAGGTGCTCGCGCAGCTTCGCCTGCAATCGCGCATAGTCATCGACGTGCACGATCCGCCGCCAGTCCGGCGCCGACCGGGCCAGGTCCTCATCGCTGTAGCCCATCATCGCTTTCCAGCGCGGCGAGTATTCGACGCGGTTGTTCACCGCATCGAAGTCCCACATGCCGTCGTTGACGGTCCGCTGCAGCAGACCCTCGCGCTCGTCGCGTACGGCGAGATTCGCGGCCGACTGCAGGCGCTCGAAACCGGTGGCAAAACTCGAGCCGAGCAGTTTCAGCAGCAGCGTGTGCTCGGCATTCCAGCTGCCCTGGGGCTGACTGAAAAACAGCGCCATGAAGCCGCCGCGACGGCCGTGCACATCGAAACCGATCAGCAGGACCGCGCCACAGCCCAGCAGGGCGAGACGTGCGGCATCGGCAGCCTGCGATGCGGGCGGATCCGCCGTATCGGCGATGCCCCGGACGCGCAGGTGCTGAAGATTCTCGTCGAGCCAGGGGAACTCCGCCATGGCCACATCGGTGAGGACTTCCGGATTGCAGATCGCGAAGGTACTGCGGGCGGCAATCACCCGTTCGATGTGCCGTCCGCTCTCGTTCAGGAACGCGACACAGCTGGCCTCGCAGGCAAGCTCGTCGCG
>JAUPLK010000334.1 GCA_030836925.1 Pseudomonadota bacterium | reverse complement strand
ACGCATCAAGATCGCCATCCAGAAGTCCGGCCGACTGACCGAACAGTCGCTGGACCTGCTGCAACGCTGTGGCCTCAAGTACACGCGCGGCCCTGACCAACTGATCGCCTTTGGGGAAAACATGCCGGTCGACGTCCTGCTGGTGCGCGATGACGACATTCCGGGTCTGGTACGCGACGATGTCTGCGATCTGGGCATCGCCGGTCTCAACATCGTCGAAGAAAAGCGACTGCACTTCCTCGAGCAGGACCCGGTCACACCCTTCCAGATCATCCGTTCGCTGGACTACGGCCACTGCCGGCTGGCCTTCGCCTATCCGGATGGCAGCCCGCTGCGCAGCGTCCGCGACCTGGCCGGCAAGAAGGTCGCCACCAGCTATCCCTCGATCGTGCGCGACTACCTGCGACGCAACCAGGTCGATGCCGGTGTCGTCGAGTTTTCCGGCGCGGTGGAGATCGCGCCCAGTCTCGGCCGTGCCGAGGCGATCTGCGACCTGGTGTCGACCGGTTCAACGCTGCTTGCCAACAAGCTCCGCGAGGGTGAAACCATCCTCGAAAGCCATGCGGTGATCCTGCAGACCCCGGTGGCGGTGCCCGCAGAGAAAATCGAATGGATCAACCGGCTGCTGCAGCGGGTCGAAGGCGTCATGCAGGTGCGCGAGAGCAAATACATCATGATGCACGCGCCGAAGTCGGCGCTGGCAAAGATCTCGGCGCTGCTGCCGGGATCGGAAGCGCCCACCGTGCTGCCGCTCGACAGCCGCGACGACCGCGTCGCCGTGCACGTCGTGTGCCGAGAAAACGTGTTCTGGGAAACCCTCGAAGCACTGAAGAGCGCCGGGGCCACCTCGATCCTGGTCGTGCCCGTGGAAAAGATGCTCGCCTGAGTCATGCGCATCCTCGACTGGACAGCACTGGACGAAACGGCGCGCCGTTTGGCGCTGCGCCGTCCTGCCATGCAGGTCAACGACAGCATCGGCCAGCGCGTTCGCGAGATCGTCGAGCGGGTACGTGCCGAAGGCGATGCGGCGCTGATCAGCCTGGCGGCAGAACTCGATCGGGCGCAACTCGAGTCGCTGCGCGTGGACGCCGACGAGGTACAGGCCGCACAAGCCGAACTCTCCGCCGAGGCAAAGCAGGCCATCGCCACCGCGATCGACAACATCACGCGCTTTCATGCTGCCCAGCAGGTGCCCCCCATCTGCGTGGAGACCGTGCCGGGCGTGATCTGCGAGCGCATCAGCAAGCCGCTGCGCGCCGTCGGCCTGTACGTCCCGGCCGGCACCGCACCGCTGCCCTCGACAGCCATCATGCTCGCCGTGCCTGCGGCTATCGCCGGCTGTCCGGTGCGCGTCATGTGCACACCGCCGCGTCCGGATGGACGCGCCGATCCGGCCGTGGTGACAGCAGCCACGGCCTGCGGCATCCGCACCATCTACAAGGCCGGCGGCGCACAGGCCATCGCGGCGATGGCCTATGGCACCGCGACGGTTCCCAAGGTGCTGAAGATCTTCGGCCCGGGCAATGCCTGGGTGACGGCGGCCAAGACGCTGGTCGCTGCCGATCCTGACGGCGCCGCACTCGACATGCCGGCCGGTCCCTCCGAGGTCATGGTGATTGCCGATGCCGAGGCCAATCCGCGCTTCGTGGCGCTCGATCTGCTCTCGCAGGCCGAGCATGGCCCCGACTCCCATGCCGTGCTGGTCTGCACTGATCGCACCATGGTGGCTGCCGTGCAGGCCGAGATCGATCGCACCCTGCCCGGCCTGCCGCGCCGGGACACCATTCGCAAGGCACTCGGCCACGCGCTGGCCGTCATCGTGCCGACGCTGGCCGATGCCGTGAACGTGGCCAATGAGTACGCACCCGAGCACCTGATCCTGCAGACGGCCGAACCGCGCGCGCTGGCAGCCGGCGTGGACACGGCTGGTTCGGTCTTCATCGGCGCGTGGACACCGGAATCACTCGGCGACTACTGCAGCGGCACCAACCATGTGCTGCCCACCTACGGCTATGCGCGTACCTACAGCGGCCTGTCGGTGGCGGACTTCCAGCGGCGCATGACGCTGCAGGAAGCCAGCCTGCCGGGGTTGCGCACGCTGGCGCCGACGGTGCGCACGCTTGCGCAACTGGAAGGACTCGATGCCCACGCGCAGGCCGTGGTGACGCGGCTGGAACAGGCCGACAGCGGGCGCAAGCCATGAGCGCCGCACTCGAACTGCTGCGCCCGGAAATCTCCAGGCTCAAGCCCTACAAGCCGGCCGACTACGTCGGCGGCTGCATACGTCTCAATGCCAACGAAACGCCGTGGCGACCACCCGGCGACGACAGCCGCGACGGCCTCAACCGCTACCCGGATCCACGTCCGGCCGAACTGACGGCCAGACTCGCGGCGCACTACGGTGTGGCCGCAGATGCCCTGCTGGTCACCCGCGGCTCCAGCGAAGCCATCGATCTGCTGGTACGCGGCTTTTGCCGTGCCGGCCAGGACGAAATCGTCATCTGCCCGCCGACCTTCGGCATGTACGAGTTTTATGCGCAGGTCCAGGGTGCCGGCATCCGCCGCATTCCGCTCGACCGGGACAGCGGTTACACACTGCCCGTCGACGAGATCTGCGCCCAATGGACGGCACAGAGCAAGCTCGTCTTTGTCTGTTCGCCGAACAATCCGACCGGCAACTGTTTCCCGGACCGCGAGGTCGAGCGGCTGGCCACGGCGCTGGCCGGTCGTGGTGTCGTGGTGCTGGAC
>JAUPLK010000007.1 GCA_030836925.1 Pseudomonadota bacterium | reverse complement strand
AAGATCACCGCGCGCGAAGTCCGCGCCCTGCTCGAGAAAGCGCCGGGCGTCACCGTGATCGACGAGGCGCGGCTGGGTGGCTACCCGACTGCTGTCACCGAAGGCGCAGGCCACGATCCGGTGTATGTCGGGCGGATACGTGAAGACCTGTCCTGCGAGCGTGGCATCAACCTGTGGGTGGTGGCCGACAACATCCGCAAGGGCGCCGCCCTGAACAGCGTGCAGATCGCCGAGGTGCTGATCCGCGAGTATCTCTGAGTCCCTTTTCCCGGCGACCAAGACACCCGTCACGAAACGGGCAATCGGCCCATGATCTGCCTTACGTAATACGGTCATATGGGCTATAGTTGCGGCCACTTCTCGGAGTGGGTTACGACGTTCCGCTGTGCGCCTTTAGACACGGTCACCAGGGGTGGTGTGCCGGGTCATGAACGGGGATTGGTGATGCCACGAGTTCCACTCGCTGCAGTCTGGCTGCTGGCGGGACTGATACCGTTGTCTGTCGGGGCCCTCGGCCTCGGCGAGATCAGTCTCAAGTCGGCCTTGAATCAGGTACTGGTCGCGGAGATTCCGGTCACGGCCGATTCTGCCGATGACCTCAGTCAGCTGGATGTCCGGCTGGCTTCGGCAGAAACCTTCCAGCGCTTCGGCCTGGACCGCCCGCAGTTCCTCAATACCCTCAATTTCACCGTCGACGGCGACCGCATCCGGGTCACCTCCAGTCTGCCGGTCAGCGAACCCTTCGTCTCCCTGCTGCTCGAAATCAACTGGCCGCAGGGCCGCCTGCTGCGCGAATACACCATGCTGCTTGATCCGCCGTCCTTCGCACGCGACGGTGCCGTGCAGCCGGCGGCCGCATTGCCGGCAACCTCCAGCCCGGCACCGGCCGTCAAGCGCATCGAGCGGCCCGCCGAGCCTGCAGCAGCGCCGGCGGCACAGCCGTCTGCAATGGGCACATCGTCTGATGCCGATGAGCAGCTGGTCGCCGGCCCTGATGGCAGCAGCTATGGCCCGGTACGTGCCAATGAAACGCTGTGGGCCATCTCCGAGCGTCTGAACACCGACGATACCGTCTCCCTCAACGCGATGATGGTGGCGCTTTACCGGGCCAACCCCGAGGCATTCGCCGGCAACATCAATCTGCTGAAACGTGGCGCGATCCTGCGCGTGCCCGCCGCCGCCGAGCTTGCCGCACTGTCGGATGGCGCGGCCGCCAGCGAGGTGCGCAGCCAGAATGAAGCCTGGCGAGCCGGCCTGGACAGCAGTCCGGGTGCCGCGCGTCTGCAGCTGGTGCCGCCGGCAGAAAAGCCGGTCGCTCCGGCGCCCGCTGTGCCTGCCGGTCCAGCGCCAGCGAAGGCAGACGCCGGGCAGGTCCGGGCGCTTGAGCAGGAGCTGGCCGAGAGTCGCCGCCTGCTGGAACTCAAGGACAGCCAGCTCAAGGCCTTGCAGGACCGGCTCGCGCTCGGTGCGGACGAGGCGGTCGCAGCACCGCCGGTAGAAGCACCCATCGAGGCGCCCATCGAGGCGCCCGTCGAGCGTTTGCCGATCGAGGACAGTGCCGCGTCCGGAGCGGATGAGCCGCTCGTCGATGAAGCGCCGGTCGATGAAGCCGCGGTCGCTGATGAGGCCGCCGCCAGTTCCGCCGTTCCGGCGCGTGCTGAACGGCCGGCCGCCAAACGCAGGCCGAAGGCCGGCGGCAGTTCCTGGCTGGATACGCTTGGTGGACTGATCTTCAACAGCTACTTCCTGATCGCCGCTGCTGCAGTCGTGCTGGCCGGTCTCTTTGTCGTCTTCGGTCGCCGCCGCATGGCAAGGGGCGATGACGACAGCACCGGCAGATTCCCGACCACGCTGCCCCGGGGCAGTGCGGTGGGTGGTGCGGCTGAAAGTGAGCCGACGCTGCGCGATGGTTTCATCGTCGAAGAAAGCGAGGCGCAACGGACCGGCGAGATCGCGGCGGCACGTACCGCGGTGGCGGCTGCACCGGCACGCGGTGGCCGCAAGCTGGCTGGCGACTCCGAGACGGCGCTCGAACGCACGATCAGCACTGACGGTGCGGTCGAGATCGACCAGGCCGACGTGGTGGCCGAGGCCGAGTTCCACATGGCCTATGGTCTTTATGACCAGGCAGCCGAGCTGCTGGTGCGGGCATTGCGCGACAATCCAGACCGGCGGGATCTGCGCCTCAAGTTGCTGGAAGTCTATTTCATCTGGGAAAACAAGCCGGCCTTCCTCAAGGAGGCGCAGGCCTTCCACCGTCAGCCAGGTGGTGCCGAAAGCCCCGACTGGAACAAGGTTCTCATCATGGGCAAGCAGATCTGCCCGGAAGAGGCACTGTTCGCCGCCGGCGCAGGCACCGCGGGCCTGGATATCTCGCTGGATGCCGGCAGTGCCGACAGCGTGGATTTCAGTCTGGATGACGAGGCGGGTGAAAGCGTCGACCTCGACCTGACCGGCGCACGGCAGGGTCCGGCAGCCGACCTGCTGGATTTCGATTTCGGCGAGATAGCCGGCACCGACGATACCGGTCTGGAAGACACCGGCCTGAGGAAGACCGAGATCGCGCCGGGACCACGGGGCAATGATGCGCCCACCGTCGAGATTCCGTCTGGCAGCGACTTTTCCCCGACCATGGAAACGCCGACCGTCGAGTTCCGCGGTCCGGATGCCTCCACGCTGGAAACGCCCACGCTGGAGTCACCTGCAGCCGGCACCATGGAGACGCCGACCATCGAGAGCGCCGCTCTCTCGGGTTCCAACAAACGCCTGGCCGAGCTCGAAGGCCACGACCATACCGAGGAGATCAACCTCGAGGATCTCGGTCTTGATCTGACCGGACTCGACGTGGCGGCCGGCGACATGGGCACCGGGCTGCACGTTGCCATGGAGGCAGGCCAGTTCGACGACAGCGGTGACGATGGCGAGATTTTCGATATCGGCGACGCTGATGCCGAGGTCGATGAAGACCTGTCTGATCTGCTGCAAAGCCTGGAAGGCGATGCAACCTCGGAGATGCGCAGCGTGTCATTCGACGAGGGCACGCTCGATCTGCCGGCGATCGGCACGGCCATGGAGAAAAGCACCGCGGGCCGCAATACCGGCAGCCAGTCGCCCGGCATCGATGACACGGCCGAGCAGCCGCGTGGCGGGCTGCCGGTGACTGCCCTGGGTGAAGAATCGGGCGAACTGAGCCAGGTGGACTTCGATATCGGCGCTGACGATGTCGAAGACTCCGAGCCGACGTCTGTGGTGACGCCCGGTCCAGGCCGCAGGCCCGAAGGGCCGACCATGACCGAGGTCGGCACCAAGCTGGATCTGGCCCGGGCCTACGTGGACATGGGCGATCCCGATGGTGCCCGCAGCATCCTCAACGAGGTGCTCGATGAGGGCGACCCGGCCCAGCAGCAGGAAGCGCGCAAACTCCTGGATGAACTGGCCGACTGAGTCGCAACGTATCCGTGATCGCCCAGCGTTTTGCTGCCGGGGTCGAATACGACGGCAGTGATTTTCATGGCTGGCAGGTCCAGAGTCACGCACGCAGCATCCAGTCCACGCTGAATGCCGCGATCAGTACCGTCGCCAACGAAATCCTGACGACCGCTGCTGCCGGGCGTACCGACACCGGCGTGCACGCCTGCGGGCAGGTCGTGCATTTCGATTCCGTGGCCCGTCGCTCCGAATTCGCCTGGTTGCGGGGCATCAACAGCAACCTGCCTGCAGACATCGCCATCCAGTGGGTGCGGGCAGTGCCGCCTGATTTTCATGCGCGATACTCGGCTCTGGCGCGCAGCTACCGCTATGTGATTCTCAATCGTCCGGTGCGTTCGGCGCTTGATCGCCACCGTGCCTGGCAGTTGCGTGTGCCGATCGATGCGACGCTGATGCAGTTTGCGGCCAGGCACCTCATCGGCGAACACGATTTTTCGTCATTCCGTGCCGCAGGTTGCCAGTCGAAAAGCCCGGTACGCCGGATCGAGGCCCTGGAAGTCGTCCGGCATGGCGATTATGTGGTGATCGAAGTGCGCGCCAACGGATTTCTCTATCACATGGTGCGCAATATCGTCGGCTCGCTGGTCCGGGTCGGTACCGGTGAGGCGCAGGCCGCCTGGCTCGTTGAACTGCTGGCGCTGAAAGACCGGCGTGTCGCCGCACCAACTGCGCCGTCTGCCGGGCTGTTTCTGGCGGCTGTCCATTATCCGGATGCATTGGCTTTCCCGCTGCCACCATCGCGACCGGTCTGGTCCGCGGAATGGCGTGATCGTTGATGCAGACTTGATTATGATTCGCCCATGACCTGGTATGAAAAAGTCCTGCCCTCGCGGATCAAGACCGAACGGCGTACGCGTTCGGTGCCTGAAGGGCTCTGGATCAAATGTCCGCAGTGCAGTGCGCAGCTGTATCGCGCCGAGCTGGAGCGGAATCTCCACGTCTGCCCGAAATGCAGCTTCCACATGCGGCTGTTTGCCCGCGACAGGCTGGCGGTGTTTCTCGATGCGGGTTCGGGCCGGGAGATCGGTGAAAAACTCACGCCGCAGGATCCGCTGCGCTTCAAGGACACCAAGCCATATCGGGCACGCATCGTCCAGGCGCAGAAGGACACCGGTGAGCGTGATGCGCTGGTCGCCATGTCGGGTCAGCTCAAGGGGCAGCCGATCGTGGTCTGCGCTTTCGAATTCCGCTTCATGGGCGGATCGATGGGCTCGGTGGTCGGCGAGAAATTCATGCGTGCAGCCAACTGGGCCCGTGAGCACCGGATGCCGCTGGTCTGTTTCTCGGCCAGCGGCGGTGCCCGCATGCAGGAAGCCCTCTATTCGCTGCTGCAGATGGCCAAGACCAGTGGTGCGCTGGCCGCGCTTGCCGATGCGCGGATCCCCTTCATTTCCGTGCTCACCGATCCAACCACCGGTGGCGTTTCGGCAAGTCTGGCCATGCTGGGCGACATCAATATCGCCGAGCCCAATGCCCTGATCGGTTTTGCCGGGCCGCGCGTCATCCAGCAGACCGTGCGCGAGACACTGCCGGAGGGCTTCCAGCGCAGTGAATTCCTGCTCGAACACGGCGCGCTGGACATGATCGTTGATCGCCGGCAGTTGCGTGACGAGATCGCCCGGTTGCTCGCCAAGCTGCTCAAACAGGCGCCGCCGGCTGACGACGTGCCGGCCTGAGGCCCGTGGTTGTGCGGACCCTTGCGGAGTGGCTCCGGTGGCAGGAGTCGCTGAGCCCCCATGCGATCGAGCTTGGTCTGGAGCGGGTCCGGACGGTCCTGGATCGCCTCGACCTGCACCCGCCGGCTGGCCGGGTCGCAACCGTTGCCGGCACCAACGGCAAGGGCACGACCGTGACCCTGTTGCAGGATTTGCTGCTTGCCGGCGGGCGCCATCCGGGCCTGTACAGCTCGCCACATCTGCTCCGTTACAACGAACGCATCCGCATCGGTGGCCAGCCAATTGGCGACGCAGACCTGGTGCAGGCTTTCGAGCGCGTCGAAGCGGTACGCGGCGATATCCCGCTGACTTACTTCGAGTTCGGCACGCTGGCGGCATTCATCTGCTTTGCGCAGGCCGGTTGTGACAGCTGGATACTGGAAGTCGGTCTGGGTGGCCGCCTCGACGCGGTCAATGGTCTGGCTCCGGATCTGGCCTTGATCACCACGATCGGGCTGGATCACCAGGACTGGCTGGGCGACACCATCGAAGAAATTGCCGCGGAGAAAGCCGGGATCATGCGCGCCGGGCGTCCGGCCTTTTACGCCGATCAGCCGGTGCCAGCAGCAATCCGCAGGCATGCGGCAGAAACAGGTGTGCTGCTGGCTGTTGCCGGCACCGGTTTTTCGTACCAGCCCGGCAGTATTGCCGGGACGGCCGGCCAGCGCAGCTGGTCGTGGCAGTGCGCAGCCAGGCGGCTTTCCGGACTCGAGGCACCGGCGCACTGGACTGCCGCGCAGTTTCGCAATGCGAGTCTGGTGCTGGCCGCACTGTCGGTACTTGAACCGGTGCTGCTCGACGATATCGCGGCCTTGAACGCGGTTTTTGCGCGGTCCCGCCCGGATGGCCGCTTTCAGCAGGTCCATGCGGCGCATGAGTGGATTCTGGACGTCGCGCACAATCCACAGGCGGCAGCCGTACTGCGCGCGCAGCTCGAGACCCTGCCGGCGAGCCGCTCGACCACCATCGTGACGACGCTGCTGGCCGACAAGGCGATCACGCCATTTGTCACTGCGCTGGCGCCGGTGGCGACACGCTGGATCGTCGCCGGGATCGACGACGCGCGGGCCAGCACCAGTGAGCGACTGCATGCCGGAATGGCAGCGGCTGGCATCGCCGGGGCGACGTATGCGGCGACGCCGGCCGAGGCTTTTGCCCTGGCGGAACGTCTCACCCCGGCAACCGGTCGCATCGTGGTGTGCGGTTCGTTCCGCATCGTGGCGCCTGCCATGCAGTGGCTTGGACTATACTGAGCGCCCGCCTGGAAACCCTTTGTGATGGACCGCCAGCTCGCTGAACGAATGGTTGGTGCCGCGTGTCTGCTCGCGGTTCTGGTACTGGTCGTGCCCTCGATCCTGGATGGCAACCAGGAGCCCGGCAGCACGGGTCCGGAAGCCGTGTTGCCGGATGCACCTGATCTGCGCACGCATACCCTGAGTCTGGACAGTGAAGCCCGCGTACCGCCGGTCCCCCAGCCGCGGGATTTGCCGGCTGAAGCTGCCGTTGTCCTGCCGGACAATCAAGCACCGGCCGGTACGATTCCGGCAGCCGTCGAGCGAACGGAAGTCCGGCCACCGGCAGCGGAAAAACCGGCTGGCGTGATACCGCCAGTCGCAAGCCAGGCAGCCGCCGCACCATCCGTCGAACAAGCCGCAGCGGCGCCAGCGCGCGCAGCCCCCGATTCGGGACAGTGGTATGTGCAGCTTGGCAGTTTTTCCAGCCAGCAGAATGCCGAGGGCCTGGCCAAAAAGCTGCAAGCCGGTGGTTTCAGTGCCACGGTCCGCAAGAGCAACAACGGGACGATGTTGCGTGTACTGGTCGGGCCGCGTGCCGATCGCGAAGCGGCTGTGGCACTGGCCGACAAACTCAAGGCTGCGGGTTTCACCGGTCAGGTGACAAAACTCTAGCGCATGAACACGGTTGACTACATTCTGGTCGTGCTGATGGCGATCTCCGGCCTGGTGGGCGTATTGCGCGGCTTTATCCGTGAAGCCCTGTCGGTACTGGTCTGGATACTGGCGCTGTGGGGTGCTGCCCGTTACGGCGGTCAGCTGGGACCACTGCTCAGTGCCGTTCTGGATGAGCCGGCGTTGCAACTGTGGGCGGCCCGCACCCTGGTGTTTGTCGGCATACTGTTTGCCGGCAGCCTGCTGGGCTGGCTGGTGGGATACCTGATCCGCAACAGTCCCGTGACTGGAACCGACCGGGTGTTGGGTCTGCTGTTTGGCCTGGCCCGTGGTGGTATCGCGATCGTGCTGGTACTGCTGGTCCTTGATGAGGCCGGTTTTTCCTCCGAATCTTGGTGGCAACGGTCCAAGCTGATACCGTATGCCGCCGCTGCCGGTGCAGAGTTCTGGGGGCTGGCCGGTCAGCAGGTCAAGGGTCTGGGCGAACAGGCAGGAGTCTGGTTGTAGTGTGTGGCATCGTCGGTATCGTCAGTCATCAGCCGGTCAATCAGGGGTTGTATGACGCGCTGATGGTCCTGCAGCATCGCGGCCAGGATGCCGCCGGGATAATGACCGACTGGAACGGCACGCTCTGTACGCGCAAGAAAAACGGACTTGTCAGCGATGTGTTCATGCAGCGGCACATGGAAGAGTTGCGCGGCAACGTCGGCATTGGCCACTGTCGCTATCCAACCGCAGGCACGCTCAAATCAAGCGAGGCTCAGCCCTTTTACGTCAATTCGCCGTATGGCATCGCGCTGGCGCATAACGGCAACCTGACCAACTCCGATGAGCTTAAAGCCCTGCTGATCCAGCAGGACCGGCGCCATCTGAACACCGGTTCGGACACCGAAGCCCTGCTCAACGTGTTTGCCCACGAACTCCAGCAGCAGCCTGCCGACGAGTTGACGCCGCGGGCAATCTTCGCTGCGGTGGCCGCCGTGCATCGGCGCTGCCGGGGCGGCTATGCGGTGGTGGCGCTGATCATGGGTTATGGCATCGTGGCTTTTCGCGATCCCCACGGCATACGCCCGGTCTGCCTCGGTCGTCGCGAGACGCCCGACGGTGTCGAGCACATGGTGGCCTCGGAAAGCGTGGCGATGGATGCGCTCGGTTTCAGAATGGTGCGCGATATCCTGCCGGGCGAGGCGGTCATCATCGAGCAGGACGGCACCCTGCACAGCCAGGTCTGCGATATCCGGCGCAGTTACACGCCGTGCATCTTCGAGTATGTTTATTTTGCGCGTCCCGACTCCATCGTCGACCGCATCTCCGTTTACAAGGCGCGGTTGCGCATGGGCGAGCATCTGGCCGACAAGATCCTGCGCGAGCGTCCGGACCACGATATCGATGTGGTGATTCCGATTCCCGACTCAAGCCGCACCAGCGCCCTCGAAGTGGCACATCGGCTGGGCGTCAAGTATCGCGAGGGCTTCATCAAGAACCGCTATATCGGCCGTACCTTCATCATGCCGGGGCAGGAAATGCGCCGGCAGTCGGTGCGTCGCAAGCTGAATGCCATCGACCTGGAGTTCCACGACAAGAACGTGCTGCTCATCGATGATTCGGTGGTGCGTGGCACGACCTCCCAGCAGATCATCGAGATGGCCCGGGAGGCGGGCGCACGGCGTGTCTATTTTGCTTCGGCCTCGCCGCCGGTCCGTTTCCCGAATGTCTATGGCATCGACATGCCGGCCGCCAGCGAACTGGTGGCCAGCGGTCGCACCGAGCAGGAAGTCCAGGAGTTCATCGGTGCTGACTGGCTCGTTTACCAGGATCTCGAAGACCTGATCAAGGCCGTGCATCACGACGACGCCGAGATCACCCGGTTTGATACCTCGTGCTTTTCCGGCGAGTACGTTACCGGCGACGTGAGCCCGGAATATCTTTCCCAACTCGAGCAGCAGCGCAACGACCGGGCAAAATCACAACGTGATGGAAAACGTCGCCGCGTGTCGTCCGATGCTGATGTTGCGGTGTGAGCCTCAAGTTCCTGATCATTGACGATCACGCCGAATACCGGCGCCTGCTTTCCTACCACGTCGCGGCGCACTGGCCCGAGGCGATCATCCGCGAGTACGACCCCCTGCAGTCGGGGCGTCTGCCCGATGCATTTTCCGGTGCCGGCAACGATGTCGTCCTGCTCGGCGATACCTGCGGTCGCGAGGATGCAATCGAGTGGCTGCGCCGGTTCCGTGCCCAGCCGAAATTCCCGCCGGTCATTTTCATCGGCAATGGCGACGAGCGGCAGGTGGTGGCGGCCATCAAGTCGGGCGCTGACGAGTATGTCGGAAAGCCACGACTCAACAATTCACGGCTGGTCGAGGCGGTCGCGGAGGCCTTGCGTATCGGTTCGGTCCGCGCCAACCCCGCACGTACCGGCGGTGAATCCCTGGCGACGAACGGCAACGGGCCCATTCCCCGCAACTACAGCGTGGTACGCAAGCTCGCCCACGGTGAAATCGCCACCGTCTACCTGGCCCGCGAACGAGGTTCGGGCCGGGAGGTTGTGCTCAAGGTGCTGCACCAGGTCAGCGATGCGGCCAGTGGCAAGATTCTCGACCGGTTCCTGCGCGAGTACGAACTGGCTGCGCGTCTTGATCATCCCAACGTGGTGCGCATTCACGACTTTGGCGTGGCGGATGATCACGCCTATATCGCCATGGAACATTGTGGCGGCGGCAGCCTGAAGCGACGCATCACGGCGGGAATGGATCGCTATGAAGCCTACCGGCTGATGCGCGATATCGCCTCGGCGCTCGGTGTGCTGCATGCAGCCGGCATCCTGCACCGCGACCTCAAGCCCACCAATGTGCTGTTCCGTGATGACGACACGCTGGCGCTGATCGATTTCGGCCTGGCCAAGCAGGTGGCGCTCACGGCCGAGGTGACCGGCGCCGGCGCGATATTCGGTACGCCGTACTACATGAGTCCCGAGCAGGGGCACGGCGAAGCGGTGGATGTGCGCGGCGACATCTACAGCCTGGGCATCATTTTTTTCGAGATGCTGACCGGGACCAAGCCCTACGATGGTGAGACCGCGATGAGCGTGATCGTCAAGCACCGCCAGGCACCGATACCGGCGCTCCCGCCGGCAATGGCCGAGTTCCAGCCGCTGATCGACAGAATGCTGGCCAAGCAGCCAACCGGTCGTTTCCAGGATGTCGCCGAGCTGCTGGCCTGGGAGCCTGGCCCCTGACGACGGTCGCTAGTGCAGTGCGATCTGCCGCAGCTCCGGGCCCGCGTCGGTCCATGCCAGTACGCTGCCCTGTGCATACCAGTCACCGAGCACGATCCGTCTCGCCGCCTTGCGATCGGCGGTTGCAAACCGGTGGATCGCCGGCCGGTGCGTATGTCCGTGTATCAGCAGAGCGACGCCGTGACGTTCCATGGCGTCGGTTACCGCCTGCGGGTTGACGTCCATGACCATGGCGGGCTTGCTGTCATTCGCCGCCGCGCTGCGACTCCGCAACTGTGCCTCGATGTGGTTCCTGGCCCTGACCGGCAAGGCGAGATACAGCGCCTGCGTGGCTCGCCAGTGGACGATCCGTCGATAACGCTGATAGGCGTGGTCATCCGTGCACAGCGTATCGCCGTGCATGAGCAGGGCGCGTTCGCCCTGCAGATCGATGACGGTTTCGTCGGGCAGCAGCGTGAGACCGCTGCGGGCTGCAAAGTGTCGCGAGATCAGGAAGTCACGGTTGCCCTGCATGAAGCTGCAGGCGACGCCGCGACCGGCGAGGCTGCGCAACGCGTTGCTCACCGCGATGCCGGTCGGGCCCGGGGCGTCATCGCCGATCCAGCTCTCGAACAGGTCGCCGAGGATGTACAGGGCCTCAGCCTGGCTCGCGGTCTGGCTCAGGAAGCGCAGAAAGCAGTCGGTGACGGCGGGTCGGGAGGCATGCAGATGCAGATCCGAAACGAACAGTGTCGTCATTTGGCTGTGGGCGGTTTCAGGAAGCTCGCCTTCTGGATGATCACGGCTTCAACGGGCACATCCGACATGCCACCCTGCACGCTGGTCAGACGATGGCCGATGTCGTCGATGACCTCCATGCCCTGGATCACTTCGCCAAACACGGCATAACCCCAGCGCGTGGGCTTGGGATCGAGCGGAACATTGTCGGCCAGGTTGATGTAGAACTGGGAATCTCCGGAATGCGGGTCGCCGGTTCGTGCCATGGCGATGGTGCCGCGCCGGTTGCTGAGCCCGTTGCCCGCTTCGTTGGGGACGCCGGGGTGTGGCTCCTTCAGCTTGAGATCGCGGGTGAACCCGCCGCCCTGGATCACGAAGCCGTTGACCACGCGATGAAAGATGGTCCCCGCATAGAAGCCTTCGTCAACGTACTTCAGGAAGTTCTCGACGCTGAGGGGGGCGCGCTCCGGATCGAGTTGCACGATGAACGCACCGGCCGAGGTCTCGAACTGCACCAGCACCGGGTCTGCCGCCCGCAGGCTGCCGGCAAAGCCGAGCAGGAGGCTGGCGATCAATGGCAGGCAGATTCTGCAATCACGCATCGAAGTACTCCGCATCAGTCTTGAAACAACAGGCTCAGGCAGGGGGTATTTCCCGCGGTGTCAGCAGTGACACACCCGAAACCGCAGCAGTCAGCGTGTTTTCCAGCAGCATCGCGATGGTCATCGGACCGACACCGCCGGGCACGGGCGTGATCCAGCCGGCGCGTTGGCTGGCAGCGGCAAACTCGACATCGCCACTGAGCTTGCCGTCGGGCAGGCGGGTGATGCCGATATCGAGCACCACCGCACCGGGTTTTATCCAGTCGCCGCGCACCAGCCCGGGTTTGCCGACCGCCACCGCCAGGATATCGGCCTGTGCCACATGGCTGGCCAGATCCCGGGTGAAGCGGTGGCAGACCGTGGTGGTCGCGCCGGCCAGCAGCAGTTCGAGTGCCAGTGGCCGGCCAACATGATTTGATGCGCCGACGATCACTGCATGCTGTCCGCGCACCGGCACACCGATATGTCGCAGCAAGGTCATCACGCCATACGGCGTGGCCGGCCGCAGCACCGGCATGCGCTGGCAGAGGCGGCCCAGGGTATAGGGATGAAATCCATCGACATCCTTGACCGGGTTGATGCGCTCGATGACCGCCGTTTCGTCGATGTGCGGTGGCAGCGGCAGCTGCACGAGGATGCCATCGATATCGTGATCGAGGTTGAGTTTGTCGATCAGCGCCAGCAGTTCATCCTGGCCGGTGCTGGCCGGCAGGTCGTGGTTACGCGAGACCACGCCGACTTCGGCGCAGGCCGTGCGTTTGTTGCGCACATAGATCTGCGAGGCGGGGTCGGCGCCGACCAGGATCACGGCGAGGCCCGGCGGACGGTGCCCCTCGGCCAGCCGCTCGCCGATACGCATCCTCAGCTGCGTGCGCAGGCCAAGTGCAAGCGCTTTGCCGTCAATCAGGCGGGCAGTCATATGGAAGCGGTCATGAGCGGGATAGGTGGCCTCAGCCGGCAGGACAGACATGCAATGCCGTGCACGATACCAGAGCCACCGAGGCCGAAAAACCGGCCCGGCCCGGGTTGCCAGTGCCGGGCAAAAATTGACGCTGCCGGTGGCCCCTGCGTATCATGCGGCGCCCCGACGGGCGGGCGGCTATAATGCACTGCCGGGTACAGATCGGGGCATAGCGCAGTCTGGTAGCGCATCTGCTTTGGGAGCAGAGGGTCGGCGGTTCGAATCCGTCTGCCCCGACCACTCGGGACATCCGGCAGCAATGCGCCTGTAGCTCAACCGGACAGAGCACCGGCCTTCTAAGCCGGTGGTTGCAGGTTCGAGTCCTGCCAGGCGCGCCAGATTGCGGATTTGCCGTGCCGTGCCGTGTCAATGGTGGGCGTAGCTCAGCTGGTAGAGCACTGGATTGTGATTCCAGTGGTCGTGGGTTCAAGCCCCATCGCCCACCCCAATTTTGACGGCGGGTTGTGCAACAGGCATTGCGCAACGCGGAAGAAAAACAGCGGGCCGTTAGCTCAACTGGTAGAGCAGTGGACTCTTAATCCATTGGTTGTAAGTTCAAGTCTTACACGGCCCACCATCTCCGCTTACTTTCCTCCCGATGCTGCCGGTGCGGCCGCATTGACCTTGTTGGCGCCACGATTGTCGGCCACCGCGCCGATCTGCCAGCCGCTGGCGGTATGCACCAGCAGATAAACCTCACTGAAGCTGTCCGTGCGTTTGCTGCCGTTCTTGCCCACGGTTTCGGTGGCCGTATCCGTCCACACGGTGGCGAGATCACCGTCTACGCGGGTGTTGGTGACCTTGGGCGTACGGTTGTAGGCCGTCGTGCTCCCGAACACGACCGGACCGATGGCGCTCCAGTGTGCCTTCAGGTCGCCCGTGACGCTGGCCGGGCCGCCGGAGGGGATGTCGCTGTGCGCTGAGCGCAGGGTGAACTGCACCGAGCCGTTGGCGATCAGCGTCAGCGCCGCGTTCGTGTCCTTCCTGCTGAGAGCCTGGTTGAATGCCTGCACCGTTTCTGCCGGACTGCGTTCTGCGGCGTGCAGGGCGGGGGAGCTGACTGAACAGAGCAAGAGGATGGCGCTTGACGCGATGGCCAGATGGCGGTGTGTCATGGGCTGGGCTCTCCGGTGATGGGTGGTGTTTTGGCGCCCGCTATCAGTAGCAGAGCAGCAGGGCGGTGAGATTGATCTGGGTCAGATCTGGCCGGTGAATTCGCGGCTTGTCCACGTGCAGGTCCGGGAGATCCGCTGCCCAGCCCGATCCGGCTGGGCCAGTACTCAGGTCGCATGTTAATATGGGTTTCTAAGCGATTGATTTTAAATTGTTGAGTCCTGCAGATTGGATCGACAGGGGCGGGAATCCCGGGATCCGAACGTTTGGGGCGGCGTGGTCGGGACCCTTGGGTATAATGCGGCGCGTAGTGCGCCACGGGGCCCCAGGCGCGAAAGTGGCGGAACTGGTAGACGCGCAGGATTTAGGTTCCTGTGGGGCAACCCGTGAGAGTTCGAGTCTCTCCTTTCGCACCAGTCCCGGGCGTGAAGCATTGCGGGCCGGTGCGCTACCCCCCTTCCGGTAATCAGTCAGTCACAGCAGAAAGCGAGAGGATGAATGGAGCGCGTTGAGGGTTCAGACGTACAGGTCGCCATCGAGTCCGTACAGGGTCTCAAGCGGCGTATTCGGGTCAGTGTGCCGGCACAGCGTATCGAGAATGAAGTCGAATCGCGTCTCCGCTCGGTGGCGCGGACAGCCAGCATCAAGGGTTATCGGCCGGGCAAGGTGCCCGAGAAAGTGGTGCGCCAGCGCTTCAGCGAGCAGGTGCGCCAGGATGTCCTGCAGGACATGGTCCGGTCGGGTTACTCCGAGGCCGTCACCCGCGAAAAATTGCGTCCGGTCGGCGATGCCCAGATCGAGACCGCAGCCGCCAGCGGTGACGCCGGCAGTGACCTGTCGTTTACCGCCAGCTTCGAGGTTTTTCCGGATTTCCAGCTTCAGGGTATCGATGCGCTGGGCATCTCGCGCCCTGAACCGCAGTTTGACGATGCTGATGTCGCGTTCATCATCGACAACCTCCGTCGGCAGCGCCGGAACTGGCATGCCGTCGAGCGCGAGGCGCGCGACGGTGACCGGGTAACGCTGGATTTTGAAGGACGGCTCGACGGCGAGCCCATCGAGGGTGGGGCCGGTGATCAGGTCGGCGTGGTGGTCGGGGCGGGTCGACTCGTGCCCGACTTCGAGCGGCAGCTGGCCGGCGTTCGTGCCGGTGAGCAGAAGACGATCCAGGTCGAATTCCCGGCTGATTACCCCAACAAGACACTGGCTGGCCGCAAAGGCGACTTCGACCTCCGCATCGGCGAGGTTGCCGAAGAGCAGTTGCCGGATGTGGACGCGGAGTTCGTCCGCAGTTTTGGCGTCGAAAGCGGCGAGCGCGCCGAGTTCGAGCAGGATATCCGCAGGAACATGGCGCAGGAATTCGAGTCGCGGGCCCGCTCCGAAGTGAAGAAACAGCTGCTGGAACTGCTGCTGACGCACAATCCGATCGATGTGCCCGAAGTGCTGGTCAACGAGGCGGCTGCGTCGATGCAGGCGGATGCTGCGCGCAACCTCGGACTGCCTGACCAGCAGGGTGCGCCGGCGATTGACACGTACCTGCCGGGTGCCGAGCGGCGTGTGCGCCTGAGCCTGCTGCTCGGTGCCATCATCATGGAACAGGGCATGGTGGCGAATCGGGACAAGGTTGCGGCACGAATAGACTCACTGGTGAGCAATTACGACAAGCCCGACGAGGTGCGCAAGATCTACTACCAGAACGCCGGGCTGCTCGGTCAGGTTGAAGACATGGTTCTGGAGGAGCAGGTGATCGAGTGGCTGACGGAGCGGGCCACCGTGACGCAGAAACCGACCAGCTTTCAGGCGCTGGTCAGTGGCTGAGTAACGCAGTACACCGGAACAGGTCCGCCGGTCAGCCGGCGGCGCACAGGAAGACAGACAGGAACAGCTGCAAATGGCAATGGATACACAGGCGCTCGGCCTCGTGCCGATGGTGATCGAACAGACTGCCCGCGGTGAACGTGCCTACGATATCTACTCGAGACTGCTCAAGGAGCGGGTGATCTTCGTGGTCGGTCCGGTGGAGGACCACATGGCCAACCTGGTTGTCGCGCAGTTGCTGTTTCTGGAGTCCGAGAATCCGGACAAGGACATTCACCTTTACATCAATTCGCCGGGCGGTGTGGTGACGGCGGGGCTGTCGATTTACGACACGATGCAGTTCATCAAGCCCGATGTCAGCACGATCTGTCTTGGTCAGGCAGCCAGCATGGGTGCGCTGCTGCTTACCGGTGGTGCCAAGGGCAAGCGCTTCTGTCTGCCGCATTCACGCATGATGATTCATCAGCCGCTGGGCGGTTTCCAGGGCCAGGCCACCGATATCGACATCCACGCCAAGGAAATCCTGCAGACCCGCGACCGCCTGAACCGGATCCTGGCGAAGCACACCGGTCAGCCGATCGAGCGGATCGATCGCGACACGGACCGCGACCGGTTCATGAGCGGTGTTGAAGGCGTTGAATACGGTTTGATCGATGCCGTGCTGGAAAGCCGCATCGAGGCCGGCAAGCCGGCATGATGTGAACTGATCGCAGAATATGTGCAGCTGCTTTGCACGGCCGGACAACGGCATGTTATATCTGATCGGGGTTCGTGTGACGGGCCTCACGGCACAGAAACGAGGCAACCATGGTAGATGAAACCCGGGGACGTGGCGACGATGGCAAGCTGCTCTACTGTTCGTTCTGCGGCAAGAGCCAGCATGAGGTGCGGAAGCTCATTGCCGGCCCCTCGGTATTCATCTGCGACGAGTGCGTCGAGCTCTGCAACGACATCATCCGTGAGGAACTCGAGGATCGTCAGGATCACACGGGTGCCAAGCTGCCCAAGCCGCACGAGATCAAGAGTGTCCTCGACGAGTATGTCATCGGCCAGGATCGGGCAAAGAAGATCCTCTCGGTAGCGGTTTACAACCACTACAAGCGCCTGGAAAACCGTTCCACCGAAGCCGGCAAGAGCGACATCGAGCTCTCCAAGAGCAACATCCTGCTCATCGGACCCACCGGTTGCGGCAAGACGCTGCTTGCCGAGACGCTTGCGCGTCTGCTCAACGTGCCGTTCACGATCGCCGATGCCACGACGCTGACGGAAGCCGGCTATGTCGGTGAAGATGTCGAGAACATCATCCAGAAGCTGCTCCAGAAGTGCGACTACGATGTCGAGAAGGCCCAGACCGGCATCGTCTACATCGACGAGATCGACAAGATTTCGCGCAAGTCCGACAACCCGTCGATCACCCGCGATGTGTCCGGCGAG
>JAUPLK010000333.1 GCA_030836925.1 Pseudomonadota bacterium | reverse complement strand
CTCACTGACCACGGGCCAGCGCTACCACTTCCTCGCCGGCTGGCTGCCGTGGGTGGCCGATGGCTTCAACCTGCTGTTCAATTTTGCAGCCCTGGGCTGGTCGATCGGCATGGTCCTGGCGCCCAACATGGTTGATCCGCCGCTGCTGATCTTCTCGGTGTTGCCGCTGTCGCTGTTTGCCTTCAAGGCCGCCAAACTCATCGACCTGTACCGCAGCTGCGTGGGCGCCCGCCCGCGGCAGATTGCCGCCGCTGCACTGGCCGGACTCGGCCTGTCGCACACCGTCGGTGTGGCGATACTCTCGGGCCTGGTAACGGAAGACAAACCTTTCTTTCGCACGCCCAAGCAGGCGCAACAGCATGCCCTGCTGACGGCATTGTCTTCTGCCCGTGAAGAATGGCTGATGACCATCGCCCTGCTGCTGGCCGCCTGGGGCGTCAGCTCGATCGAACTGATGGGCAGCCCGGATCTGTCGATCTGGATCCTGGTACTGCTGGTGCAGACCGTGCCGTACCTGGCCGCGATCATCATGTCGCTGGTCAGTGCCCTGCCCCTGCCGGCCCGGCTCATCGGCACACCCAAGCCCACCCGCCACCAGGCACCGGTTGCCGGCGACGACTACGACGAAGCAACCAGTC
The DNA here is from genome assembly GCA_030836925.1 of Pseudomonadota bacterium. Lineage (GTDB taxonomy): Bacteria > Pseudomonadota > Gammaproteobacteria > Steroidobacterales > SHZI01. The sequence goes on along the minus strand of JAUPLK010000333.1, from coordinate 2,114 downwards.
GGCCGGGGAACAGCTGATCTGCCCCGCTGCGTCCGACCAGTGGCGCAGCCAGCAACTAATACCGCCCTTCCCGACTATGCGCAGCTGCGCATGGTCGTTACCATCGTGGTTCGCCTCCGCCGCTCCGGAATCACCGCATGGTTTCCCTTCCTCAGATCCTGACCATCCTCGCACTGCTGGTTGGCGCCTTGCCGGCTATCGCAACCGCCGAACAATGGCTGCACTACGGTGGCGATGCCGGGGGCCAGAAGTACTCCCCGCTGGCGCAGATCAACGCCGCCAACGTCGCTCAGCTGGAAGTCGCCTGGCAATACAGCACCGGCGAACTCGCCCGTCGCCCCGAACTGCAGAGCAAGTGGGCCAAGGTGCAGGTAAATCCGATCCTGCTGCCTGCCGCGGCCGGCGGGCACCTGATGATCTGCACGCCCTTTGGCCGGGTGATCGCGCTCGATCCAGCCACCGGCACGGAACGCTGGGTCCACGATCCGGACACGCGCGTCGGTGGCTATGCGACGGCTGAAGACCCGCAAGGCCTCAAGAGCCCCGGCTTCACCAACTGTCGCGGCGTCGCTTACTGGACCGAAAGCCAGGCGCCGGCGCCAGCCCTGTGTGGCCAGCGCATCTTCGTCGCCACCCACGATCTGCGCCTGATCGCCCTGGACGCAAAGACCGGCAAACCCTGTCCGGACTTTGGCAATAACGGCACCGTGGCACTCGAGGCCACGGTTCTCGCCGCACATCCGCCGGCAGCCATCGGCGAAGTGAAGTTCTCCGGCCCGCCGCTGGTCATCAACGACGTGGTCGTGCTTGGCACCTCGGTACGCGACTTCCATCGCGCCAATGCGCCGAACGGGTCGGTGCGCGCTTTCGATGCACGCAGTGGTGCCGCGCGCTGGAGCTTCGACCCGATACCGCGGAGTGCGGCCGATCCGGCCTATGCCGGCTGGAGCGAAGCCGGTGCACGCGATACCGGCGCAGGCAATGTCTGGGGCCTGATGAGCGCCGATCCGGAACGCGATCTGCTGTTCATGCCGACCTCGAGTCCGTCACCGGATTTTTTCGGCGGCACCCGGCCCGGCAACAACGACTACGCAGACTCGATCGTTGCTCTGCACGGCGCGACGGGCAAAGTCGCCTGGCACTTCCAGACCGTCCATCACGATGTCTGGGACTATGACAACGCCGCACAGCCGACGTTGGTGGAACTCAGCAAGGACGGCAAGCCCTTCCCGGCCGTGATCCAGGCCACCAAGACCGGCATGCTGTACATCTTTCACCGCGAGACCGGTGAGCCCTTCTTTGCCATCGAAGAGCGGCCCGTGCCCCAGGGCGGCGTGCCGGGCGAAGTGCTCTCGCCCACGCAGCCCTTCCCGGTGAAGCCGCCACCGCTCGTGCCCCACGAATTCAGGCCGGAGGATTTCTGGGGCATGACGCCCTGGGAACGCAATGCCTGCGTGAAAGCCTATGGCAACAAACGCTACGGCAAAATCTTCACGCCGCCGACGCTCGAAGGCACGATCGTCGTGCCATCCACGGCGGGCGGCGTGAACTGGGGCGGGGTTGCGGTCGATCCCGGCTCGAAAGTACTCGTCACCAACGTGCTGCGCCTTGCCCACTTTGCGCAACTGCAACCGGCAGCAGACGACAACGAAGTCCGCAAGAGCATGCAGGAAAACATGATGGGCGCGCCGGCACGGATTCTCGGCACGCCTTATGCCATCAAGCAGTCGGCACTGCTTTCGCCGCTCAACCAGGTGCCCTGCACCGCCCCGCCCTACGCAGAACTGGTGGCCGTCGACCTGCAGCAGGGCGAGATCCTCTGGCGCGGCACGCTCGGCGTCTGGGATCACACCCTGCCGCCGCCGATGGCGGCACCGTATTCGCTGCCGCTGCCCCTGAAGTGGGGTACACCGACCTTTGGTGGTCCGATGCTCACGGCCGGCGGACTGGTGTTCATCGGGGCGACGGGCGATGACCGGCTGCGCGCCTTCGATATTCGCGACGGCAAGGAACTGTGGAGTGCTACCCTGCCGACCGGCGCTTTTGCGATCCCCATGAGTTACGAGATCGGTGGCCGGCAGTTCGTGGTGGTCGCTTCGGGTGGCCATGCCTTT
>JAUPLK010000332.1 GCA_030836925.1 Pseudomonadota bacterium | reverse complement strand
GAAGCCTATGGCTGGGCCGATCTGGTGATCGCCCGCGCGGGTGCGCTGACTGTTGCCGAACTGGCGGCTGCCGGTGTCGGTGCAATCCTCGTGCCGTATCCGGCGGCCGTTGACGATCACCAGACCCGCAACGCCGCGTACCTGGTCGATGCGGGTGCCGCTACGCTGATCCCGCAGGACGAACTGGATGCGGAGCGGCTGGCGGCCGAGTTGCAGCGGCACATCGACGATCGGGCGCTGGTCATGCAGCGGGCCAGGCTGGCCCGTGCGCAGGCGAAGCCCGATGCGACGGCCGATATCGTCGCCCGCTGTCTCGCCGGCATGGCCCGGAGGCGCAGCGATGCGTGACCGGATGCGACGGATCAATCGCATACACCTGGTCGGCATCGGCGGTGTCGGCATGGGTGGCATCGCCGAGGTGTTGCTCAACCTCGGCTATGCCGTGCAGGGCTCCGACCAGCGCGAGTCGACCGTCACGCGACGGCTGACACGGCTCGGTGCACTGGTGCACATCGGCCATCATGCCGAAAACGTCGGTGATGCCGATGTGGTGGTGATCTCCAGCGCGGTAGCCGCCGACAATCCCGAAGTGCTGGCGGCGCGCGCCAGCCGCAAGCCGGTGGTGCGACGTGCCGAGATGCTCGCTGAACTGATGCGCTTCCGGCATGCGATCGCCGTCTCCGGCAGTCACGGCAAGACCACTACCACCAGCCTGATTGCGAGCGTGCTGGCCGAAGCCGGCCAGGATCCGACCTTCGTGATCGGCGGGCGGCTCAAGAGCGCCGATTCAAACGGTCGCCTGGGTGCAGGCCGCTATCTGGTCGCCGAGGCTGATGAGAGCGATGCCTCCTTCATCCATCTGCAGCCGATGGTGGCGGTGGTCACGAATATCGGCAACGACCACCTGGGCACCTATGGCGGTGATGTCGAACGCCTGCGCCAGACTTTCGTCGAGTTCCTGCACAACCTGCCTTTCTACGGTCTGGCCGTGGTGTGCATCGACGATCCCGGCGTGCGCGCCATCCTGCCGGCGCTGCACCGGGCCACCCTGACTTACGGTTTTTCCGCCGAAGCCGATGTGCGTGCGGAGAACCTGGTCCGCGAAGGCTTGCGCTCCCGCTTTACGGTCGTGCGCCCGGCACCGGCGCCGCCCCTGCAGGTGGTGCTCAATCTGCCCGGCCGGCACAACGTGCTGAATGCGCTGGCCGCCGTGGCGGTAGCCTGCGACCTGGAACTCGACGATGCAGCCTGCCAGCAGGCGCTCGCGTCCTTCGAGGGCGTGGACCGGCGCCTGCAGATGCTCGGCGACATCCTGATCGGCGGGCACCGCGTCACGCTGGTCGATGATTACGGCCATCACCCCACCGAAATCGCCGCGACCATCGAGGCGGCACGCCAGGCCTGGCCGGATCGCCGGCTGGTGGTCGCTTTCCAGCCGCACCGTTACACGCGGACCCGCGACCTGCTCGATGATTTTGCCGAGGCGCTGTCGGTGGCCGACCGCCTGCTCGTCACGGAGGTCTATGCAGCCGGCGAAGCACCGATCGCCAATGCCGATGGCCGCGCCATCTGCCGCGCAATCCGCAGTCGCGGGAAGGTCGAGCCGGTATTCGTGCCGCATATCGATGAACTGAACCAACTGCTGACCGGCGTGCTGGAGTCGGGCGATGTGCTGCTGACGCTTGGGGCGGGAAATATCGGTGCGATGGCACTGCAGTTGCGCGACTCGCATGGCGAGTCTGCAACGTCGCGACCAGGCGGTGCGACGTGATGACGAAGCAGAGTGAACGTCCCGGAAAGATGTTGCGCGACGAGTTGATGTCGAAACACACAACATGGCGAGTCGGCGGCCCCGCAGACGTGTATCATGCGCCGCGTTGTCGCGCTGAACTCCTGGAATTTTTTCGCGGTCTTGATGCGAGCACGCCGGTTTACTGGGTTGGTTTCGGAAGCAACCTCCTCGTCAGGGATGGTGGCATTCGCGGCGTCGTCATCGCCACCAGCCAGGCACTCGGTGAACTGCGCAATCTCGGCGGTGGTGTCGTCGAGGCAGAGGCAGGCGTGCCGTGCACGGTACTGGCCCGGCAGTGCGCCCGCTGGCAACTCGGTCCGGCGGAATTTTTTGCCGGCATTCCCGGCAGCGTGGGTGGTGCGCTGCGCATGAATGCAGGTGCCTTTGGCGGTGAGACCTGGAACAGCGTCATCGAAGTCGATGTGCTCGACCGTCAGGGCGTGGTGCATACCCGTCCCCGGGCCGCCTACGCAACCGGTTACCGTCACGTGCAGAAGCCCGCTGACGAGTGGTTTCTTGCCGCGCGCATGCAGTTCAGCGAAAACTACCAGGCCGCCGAGGCGCGCATGCGCACGCTGATCGCCGGGCGCAAGGCTACCCAGCCGCTCGGGCTGCCGAGCTGCGGCTCGGTTTTCAAGAATCCGCCCGGTGACCATGCGGCCCGGCTCATCGAAACGGCCGGCCTCAAGGAGGCCCGCATCGGCGGGGCACAGGTCTCGGCCAAGCACGCGAATTTCATCATCAACACCGGCGGTGCCACGGCGGCCGATATCGAGGCGCTGATCCGGAAGGTGCAGTCCACGGTCGAGAGCCGGCATGGCGTGCGCCTCGAGCCGGAAGTGCAGATCATCGGTGAGCCGGCCGCCGCCGGCCATCCCGCAGCGGAGGGGGGCTGAACATGGCCGCTTACCCGCACATCAAGAATCCAGCCGGCTTCGGGCGTGTCGTCGTGCTGATGGGTGG
>JAUPLK010000006.1 GCA_030836925.1 Pseudomonadota bacterium | reverse complement strand
GCCGCAGACCGTCAGCGGTGACGCGCCCTCACGCCGCGCCGCCACCTTCAGCATGTCTTCGGTCAGGTCGAGGGCGATCAGCTCGGCGGTGGGAAAGCGCGCAGCGAGCGCTGGCAGCGCCCGGCCGGTGCCGGTACCGAGATCAAGCACCCGCTGCGGTTCGAGGCGCAGCCACTTGAGCCGCTCGAGCAGCCGGTTGCGCACCTCGGTCTGCAAAAAGTCCGCGCCATCGAAGCTGGCCGCGGCGCGTGCGAAGGAGCGCTTGACCTTGCGGGGGTCGATGCCGGACGAAAGCAGGGTGATCTTGTTGTGCGGGTCTGGCATGGCAGTGGTGTGCCAGGCCTCAGTTGGCACGCGCCTCCGGACGCATGCCCAGCCGGGCGAGCAGATCGCGATCCCGGTCGGCCGCGGGGTTGGGTGTGGTCAGCAGGCAATCCCCGTAGAAAATCGAGTTGGCACCGGCAAAAAAGCACAGCGCCTGCAACTCGTCCGACATTTCAGCACGTCCGGCTGACAGCCTGACCCGTGACGCCGGCATCAGGATGCGTGCCACGGCGATGACGCGGACAAATGCGAGCGCATCGACGCTCTGGCCGGTTTCCTGCAGCTCGGTTGCCAGCGGCGTGCCCTCGACCTGCACCAGCTGATTGATGGGCACGCTGTCAGGGTGCTCGGCGAGGGTGGCCAGCGTGTGCAGGAGTTCGATGCGGTCCTGCTCCGCTTCGCCGAGGCCGATGATGCCACCGCAGCAGACCTTCAGGCCGGCATCGCGCACGGTCTTCAGCGTGTCGAGACGATCGTCATAGCTGCGCGTCGAAGTGATCCGGGGGTAGTAGTTCGCGGACGTATCGAGATTGTGGTTGTAGTAATCGAGCCCGGCTTCGCGCAGCGTTTCGGCCTGCTCGGCGCTCAGCATGCCGAGCGTGGCGCAGGTTTCCATGCCCAGGTCGTGTACGCCGCGGATCATCTCGGCGATCTTGCCGATCTGGCTGGGCTTGGGGTTGCGGTAGGCGGCGCCCATGCAGAAGCGGGTGGCACCCCGGTCGCGGGCCGCCCGTGCGGTGCGGATCACTTCTTCAACCGGTGCCAGCGCCGATGCCGCGAGGCCGGTGTTGTGATGGACGCTTTGCGAGCAATAACCGCAATCCTCCGGACAGCCGCCGGTCTTGATACTCATTAATGTACTGACCTGCACCTCGGCCGGATCGAAGTATTGCCGGTGGATCGAATGGGCGCGGAACAGCAGTTCGTGCAGGGGCAGCTGAAACAGCCCGGCAACCTCGGCGACGCTCCAGTCATTGCGGATGGCAGGCCGTGCTGATTCGCTCATTTCCCGTCGAAGATCCCGGCAATGCGCGCAGCCAGACGGCGGCGCGGCGTGTAAAACAGGGCGGCAGTATCTGGACTGCCTGCGGGGTCTGTCAACTTATGGGCTGGGTCAAGGTTGACCAGATTCTGGACCTGTTCCTGCCGCCGCACTGTGCACTGTGTGGGCAGTCCATTGCCCGGTCTCCGCTGTGTCAGGGCTGCCTGACCGACTTGCCCTGGCTGGAGCCCCATGACCTGCCCGCACCAGCGGGTTTCGATCAGGTCTGGTCGGCGCTCGCCTATCAGTATCCGGTCGACCGGCTGATTGCCGAGGCGAAATTCGGCGGACAACTGGCAACCGCCCGCGCTCTGGGTGAATTGCTGGCCCTGCGCATGCCGGAAAGTACGCCCCGCCCGGATCTGGTTGTTCCTGTGCCGCTGCATTGGCGACGTCAGGCAGAGCGCGGCTATAACCAGGCCGAGGAGATCGCGCGGGGACTGTGCTGGCAGCTGGACTGGCGGCTGGCCGCCGGGATTTGCCAGCGCCAGCGTGCGACGCCGGCCCAGGCGCAGCTCAGCGCCGCCGAGCGGCGCATGAATCTGCATGCCGCCTTTGTGGCCCGGCCCCTGCGACCGGAACTCCATATCCTCGTGATCGATGATGTGCTGACCACGGGCGCAACGGCCGAGGCTCTGGCGCACACCTTGCGTGCAGCGGGTGCCGGGCGGCTTGCACTCTGGACCGTCGCCCATGCGCTCAAGTCGCCAGGCTCCAGCCAGGCGTGCGGGGATCAGGCCGGCAGGCTGAAGGTGTAGTCGAGCACGATGCCGGCAAAGAGGGTGGCGCCAAACATGTTGTTGGCCCGAAAAGCCTGGATGCAGGCTTCCGGCTCACGGCTGCGGATCAGCCAGAGCTGGGTGAGGAGCTGGATGGCGCCAGCCAGCACGCCCGCCTGATACCAGATGCCGAGCCCGGCCTCACGTCCGGCCAGCAGCAGACCGGTGACCAGCACGACCTGCAACAGGCCGATGATGAACACGTCGGCACTGCCGAACAGGATGGCAGTCGATTTCACGCCGATCCGCAGATCATCCTCGCGGTCGGCCATCGCGTACATCGTGTCGTAGATCACTGCCCACACCACCACGCAGAGCCACAGCAGCCACGCGAGGCGCGGGACCACGCCCGTCTCGGCTGCAAAGGCCATCGGGATACCCCAGCCGAAGGCCGCGCCGAGCACGAACTGCGGTGCCGCCAGCCAGCGCTTGCTGAAGGGATAGGCGACCGTGAGCACGGCGGCGCCGAGTGCCAGCAGGCGGGCCAGCGGATTGAGCATCAGCAACAGCGCCAGTGCGATCAGTCCGAGTACGGCAAACAGCACGAGTGCCTCGACGGGTGCGACCTTGCCGGCCGCGAGCGGCCGGTCACTGGTGCGCCGGACCTTGCCATCGATATGCCGGTCGGCGAAGTCGTTGATCACGCAGCCCGCCGAGCGCATCACGATGACGCCGGCGACGAACACGATGAAATGGCGCGCCTGCGGTCGTCCGCTGCCCGCGATCCACAGGCCCCAGAGCGTTGGCCACAGCAACAGCCAGGTGCCGATCGGCCGGTCGAGGCGCATGAGTCGCGCATACTGCCGGGCCTGATCGATCAGGCCCGTACCAAGTCGGGTAATACCGTGCAATGAATCAGACGCCATATGAATGCTCCGCCCAAGTCTAGCCGAGCTTCGCCATCCACCGACAAGGAAATCAGACCGCCCCGTAGCGGTCGCCGGCACCGATCCAGCGCTGCCGAAGTTCTTCCACAGCCGGTGATGCCGTGGCCAGCAGTTCACGGGCGATCCGCTGTACCGCCGGTGCGAGGTCCGCATCGCGAACCAGATCGGCAACCCGCAACTGCGTCAGTCCGGTCTGGCGCGTGCCCAGCACCTCGCCCGGTCCGCGCAGTTCCAGGTCCCGCTGCGCCACTTCGAAACCATCATTGGTGGCGCGCAGGACCTCCAGCCGCGCGCGCGCCATCTCCGCCAGCGGACTGTGGTACAGCAGCACGCAGATACTGGCGTCCTGCCCCCGCCCCACCCGGCCGCGCAGCTGATGCAGTTGCGACAGGCCCAGGCGCTCGGCGTTCTCGATGATCATCAGGCTGGCTGACGGCACATCCACGCCGACTTCAATGACGGTGGTTGCCACCAGCAGCTGCAGTTCGCCGGCCACGAAAGCCTTCATCACCTGTTCTTTGTCGGTGCTGCTCATCCGCCCGTGGATCACGCCGATGCGGATATCGGGCAGGGCTTCGGCGAGCGCCGCTGCGGTGGGCTCGGCGGCCTGCGACTCAAGGTGATCTGACTCTTCGATCAGCGGACAGACCCAGTAGGCCTGTGCGCCGCTGCGACAGGCATCGCGCACGCGGGCGACCACTTCTGCGCGCCGTCGCTCGGGCAGTGCGATAGTCGTCACCGGCTTGCGCCCTGGCGGCAGCTCGCGGATCACCGAGGTATCGAGATCCGCATAGAGAGTCATGGCCAGCGTGCGCGGGATTGGTGTGGCGGTCATGACCAGCTGATGCGGCCGGGCCGCGTCACGAACGCCCTTGTCCATCAGTTGCAGCCGCTGATGCACGCCGAAGCGGTGTTGCTCGTCCACGATCACCAGCGCCAGGCTCCGATAAGCCAGATCCGACTGGAACAGCGCATGGGTGCCGACCAGCAGCTGTGCCGAACCGTCGGCTGCGGCCGCATGGGCCTGCGCGCGCGCGCGCTTGCGCAGACTGCCGGACAGCCAGACCACCTTGACGCCCAGCGGCTCGAACCAGCGTTGAAAGGTATTGCGGTGCTGCTCGGCCAGCAGCTCGGTCGGTGCCATGACGGCAACCTGGTGACCGTGCGCGATGGCGGTGAGCGCTGCTGCCGCAGCAACCACCGTCTTGCCGCAGCCGACATCGCCCTGGACCAGGCGCATCATCGCATGGGGCTGCGCGAGGTCGGCATCAATATCGGCGAGCGCTGCCTGCTGTCCACCGGTCAGGCTGAAGCCCAGGCGCTGCGTAAAGCGTGATCGCAATGTATCAGCTGCCGGCAGCGTCGCTGGCAGTGCGATGCCCTGGTCGCCGCGTGCGCGTTCGCGAATCTGGCGCAGGCTGAGGTGATGCGCGAGCATTTCTTCCAGCGCGAGCCTGCGCTGGCAGGGATGCAGGCCGCTGCCCAGCAGTTGCAGATCGGCACCGATGGGTGGGCGATGGACGTATGCCAGGGCCTCACGCAGCGGGGGCAGGCCCAGACGCTCTGTCTCTGCAGTCGGCAAGGCGTCGGTCAGCGTGTCGAGGCAGCGGTTCAGTACCTGGTCGGTGAGATCGCGGATGCGAAACTGGGCCAGGCCCTCGACGGTGGGGTAGACGGGTGTCAGACGGTCTTCGAGTGGTGCAGATTGACCGGGCTGCAGCAGCCGGTATTCCGGATGCACCATCTCGAAGCCCAGCGGCCCCTGGCGCACTTCGCCATAACAGCGCAGCCGCGTACCGGCGGCCAGGCTGTTCTGCTGGATACGTGAAAAATGGAAAAACCGCAGGGTCAGTTGACCGGTGCGGTCGCTGATACGCACCAGCAGGCTGCGCCGGCCGCGGTACGCGACGTCGGCTACGGCGATTACACCCTCGATGACCGCCCGCTGCCCGGGACGCAGCGCGCCGAGCGGCGTGAGCCGGGTGCGGTCTTCGTAGCGCTGTGGCAGCAGGAACAGGAGATCCAGCGGCCGGCTGATGCCCAGCCGCAGCAGGCGTTCTTCGGCGGCCGGCCCGACTCCGCGCAGTGCGCGGAGTTCAGGGGACGAGGATTGCATCCGCCTCGACAGCTGCACCGCGCGGCAGGGAAGCCACGCCGATCGCCGCGCGGGCGGGATAAGGCTGGGTGAAGAACTCGGCCATCACTTCATTGACGATGCTGAAGTGCGTCAGGTCGGTGAGAAATACCGTGACCTTCACCGCGCTGTCCAGCGCAGTGCCCGCTGCGGCAGCCACGGCCGCGAGATTGGCAAACACCTGTCGTACATGCACACGCATGTCGCCGTCCACGAGTTGCCCGGTCGCCGGATCGAGCGGCAACTGGCCCGACAGATACACGGCGCCGCCGGCGCGGATGGCCTGGGAGTAGGTGCCGATGGCGGCCGGGGCTTGCGGGCTGTGGATGGCTTGTCTGGACATGGCGTTTTGAAAACTCCGGAATGGACTCAGGTACAGGTGCGGCTCAGTTTCTTCACGACCTTCATGCGCCGGATGCTGCGGATGACCTGCGCGAGTTGCTTGCGGTCGCGGACCAGGATCGAAAACAGCATGGCCGCCGAATCGTCATGGCGTTCGTCGATGGAAACCTGTTCGATGTTCGAGCCCGCATCGGCAATCCGGCTCGCGACTTCGGCCAGTACGCCGGGCCGGTTGTCCACCTCGATGCGGATCTCGGCAGAAAACTCGCGGTCTATGCCGGGTTGCCAGCTGACCGTAATCCACTTGTTCGGCTGTTTGCGGTATTCGCTCAGGTTTCCGCAAACGTTGCGGTGTATCACCACGCCGCGACCGGTGCTGAGATAGCCCATGATCGGGTCGCCGGGTATCGGGTGACAGCAGCGTGCATAGGACACCACCAGTCCTTCGGTGCCGGCGATCGCGATCGGTGTGGGTGTCACCGGATCGCCTGATGCCGTGCCGCCAGTCGTGCTGGCAGCAGCAGCGCTGGCTGGCTGCAGGAGTGCCTTGGCGACCAGCGGCGCCAGTCGCTCGCCCAGCCCGAGCTGCCGGAACAGTTCATCGGCGTTCTTCAACTTCAGTTCGGCCAGCAGGGCCTTTATCCGGTCATCGCCGATCTTGCGCAGGGGCGTGCCGGCATCGCGCATGGCCTGATCGAGCAGCCGGCGACCGAGATCCTGGGCCTCGCCCTGGCGCAGGTTCTTCAGGTACTGGCGCACGGCGGCGCGTGCCTTCGCCGTAGCCACGAAATTGACCCAGCTGGGATTGGGTCGTGCCGTCTTGGCCGTAATCACCTCGACGGTCTGACCGTTTTCGATCTGTGTGCGCAAGGGCACGAGTCGCCGGTCGATCTTGGCTGCCACGCACCGGTCGCCGATATCGGTATGCACCGCATAGGCGAAATCCACGCAGGTTGCACCGCGCGGCAGGCGCATGATTTCGCCCTTGGGGGTGAACACGTAGACGGCATCGGGGAACAGGTCGACCTTGACGTGTTCCATGAATTCCTCGGAGTTGGCGGCCGACTGCATTTCATTGATGCTGGCCAGCCACTCCCGGGCGCGCGCCTGCGGTGGCGTCACTTCCTGGTCGTCTTCCTTGTAGTGCCAGTGGGCGGCGATGCCGGTTTCGGCAACGCGGGCCATCTCGCTGGTGCGTATCTGCACCTCGATCGGTGTGCCGTTGGGTCCGAACAGACTGGTGTGCAGCGACTGATAACCGTTGATGCGTGGGATGGCAATGTAATCCTTGAACCGTCCGGGCATCGGCTTGTAGATCTGGTGCACCACGCCGAGTACGCGGTAACACTCGTCCACCGAATCGACGATCACGCGAAAGCCGAAGACATCCGCGATGTCGCCCAGCGAGCGCTTCTTCGTCTCCATTTTGCGGTAGATGCTGTAAAGGTGCTTCTTGCGTCCGGTGACCGTGGCCTTGAGTCCCGCCTCACGCAGTGCGTGATTGAGCTTTTCGGCAATGTTCTTCAAGAACTGCCGCTGGTTGCCCTCGGCCCGGCGTACGGCCTTGTCGAGCACGCGGTAGCGGAACGGATGGGCATGACGGAAGCCGAGATCCTCAAGCTCTGTCTTGAGCGTGTTCATGCCGAGACGGTTGGCGATCGGTGCGTAGATTTCCAGGGTTTCGCGGGCGATGCGGACCTGCTTCTCCGCCGGCATCGAGTCCAGGGTCTGCATGTTGTGCAGGCGGTCGGCGAGCTTGAGCAGGATCACCCGGATGTCCTGCACCATCGCGAGCATCATCTTGCGGAAGCTCTCGACCTGCAGCTCGCTGCGGCTGTTGAAGTTCAGCTTCTCCAGCTTGCTGACACCGTCCACCAGCGAGGCGATCTCGGTGCCGAACTTCTGCGCGATTTCGTCCTTGGCTGTGGGCGTGTCCTCGATGACATCGTGTAGAAGGGCGGCTGCGATGCTCGGGTAGTCCAGGTGCAGGTCAGCGAGGATGGCGGCAACCGCCACCGGGTGCGTGATATAGGCATCACCGGAGTGCCGCTTCTGTCCTTCGTGGCGGCTGGCGCTGAAGGCGTGTGCCTCGCTGATCAGCTTGAGCTGCTGGCGAGACAGGTAGGCGGTTTTTGCCAGCAGGCCGGCCAGCCCATTGGCGCGCCGCGTAAGCGGCAGATGATTGAGCAGGGTGGCGGCGTAGTCCATGGCGGGGATTCTAGCGCCGTCCCCGCCGGACGGTGTGGACCCGGCAGCAATTCCCGCCGATCGTTGCCTCAGTCCGGCATGTCGTCGTCGAGCTGGTCGAGGCGCAGCGGCACTTCTGCCAGTGCCATCTCGGCCTGTTCCTGCGCCATGCGGTCTTCAGGGGTCTGGTCGGCTTCGGCGAGCAGATCCCGCGTGATCAGGCCTTCGGCGATTTCGCGCAGGGCGATGACCGTCGGTTTGTCATTCTCGCGATCCACCAGTGGCTGGGCGCCATTCGCGATGCGGCGGGCACGCTTCGCCGCCACCAGCACCAGCTCGAACAGGTTGGATACATTCTGCAGACTGTCTTCGACGGTAATCCGGGCCATGGCGTGTTCCTGTCAGTGATCGAGATGCGAGTAACGGGACGCGGACTCTAGCCGCGGCGTCCGCTGTACCGCAATCGTTTATGCCAACTTGGTCTAAGTGCGCGCGGGTTGTTCAGCTGCCGAGGATCGCCCTGGCAGCGGCTGCACGTTCCGGCAAGCGCGCAGACAGATGGGGTCCCCGGCCCTGGATAATGGCATGCAGATCGTCGCCGGCCTGTTGCTGGTCGGCATTGATCACGACGTAGTCGAACTCCTGCCAGTGCGCCATGTCGTCGAGTGCCTGACTGAGGCGCTGGCGAATCACCGCCTCGGAATCCGTCGCCCGGTTGCGCAGGCGGCATTCAAGTTCGCCTGTGCTCGGCGGCATGATGAAGATCGAACAGCAGTGCGGCGCATTCCTGCGAATCTGCTGCGCGCCCTGCCAGTCGATCTCGAGCAGCACGTTGCGCCCGGTGGCGAGAATCGCATCGACCTGTGCGCGACTGGTGCCGTAGAGATTGCCGAACACCCGGGCGTGTTCGAGAAACTCGCCGCCAGCGACCATCGCCTCGAAGCGGGCTTCGTCGACGAAGAAATAGTCGCGCTCCGGCACTTCGCCGGGGCGTGGTTTGCGCGTGGTGAAGGACACCGAGAAGCGCAGTTCCGGATCGCGCGCCATCAAGGCCTTCACCAGCGTGGTCTTGCCGGCGCCGGAGGGGGCGGAGAGGACGAAGAGCGTGCCGGTTTTGGGCTGGTGGTTTTTCATATGCGGCAAGTCTGGCACGGGGAGCAACCTCACTCCACGTTTTGAACCTGCTCCCTGATCTGTTCAATCAGCACCTTGATATCCACGGCCAGCCGGGTGGTCTCTGCATCGGCGGACTTGGAGCCCAGGGTATTGGCTTCACGATTCAGTTCCTGCACGAGGAAATCGAGCCGCCGCCCTACCGGTGCACCGGAACGGAGGTTGCTGCGGAACTCGGCGATGTGGGCGGTGAGGCGGTCGAGCTCTTCGCTGACATCGAGCTTCTGGGCCAGCAGCGCGATCTCCTGCTCGAGGCGCTCGCTGTCGGCCGGGATGCCGAGCGATGCGATGCGCTCGGCCAGCCGTTCACGGATGCGTGTCAGTACCGTGGGCAGACGACCGACAACGGTCGCGACGCAGGTCTCGATTTCGGCGAGCCGCCGCTCGAACATCTCCTCGATGCGCGCGCCTTCGCGCCCCCGGGCTGCATCGAGATCGGCCAGCGCCGATTCGAATCCGGCCAGTGCCAGCGGCAGCAGGGTGGAAAGGTCCTGCTCCTCCTGTTCCAGCACGCCGGGCCAGCGCAGCAGCTCCAGCGGACTCAGCGCCGCCGGATTCTTGAGCTCATCGGCGATGGTCTGTGCGTGACTGATGATCTGGCGCGCCAGCACCAGGTTGAGCTGGCTGCCGGCCGGCTGACCCTGCGGGTTGCGCAGGCTGAGGCTCGCCTCGACACGGCCACGTCCGAGGCGGGCTGCCGCGAGTTGCCGCACGTCGTTCTCGATGGGCCGGAACAGCTCGGGCAGCCGCAGCTGCACTTCGAGGTAGCGGTTGTTGACCGAACGCAGTTCCCACAGGAGTACGCCCTGCGATGTGCCCGACTCGGATTGGGCGAATCCCGTCATGCTGCGGATCAAATCCTCTACTCCTGCTGCAAACGCCTGGTTTTTGGCTGTGTGCCTGCGGTTATGGCAAAGATTGTGTGCATCGTTCTGGAGCGGCGCTTAGACTGTCGTGAACCGCGGTACATTGTAGTTCCGCATCCCCGTTTTTTTATACACATGGGCTTTTCCGGGTGAGGTCGCCTTGCGAGTCGAGTATGCAGAGCTGAGCCTGATCGGTGATCGGGAGGAAAACCAGGATCGGGTCCTGGTCGTGGCAGACGAGAAGTCGGTATTGCTGATCGCCATCGATGGCATGGGCGGTCACTCCGACGGGGCCGGTGCAGCGCAGCTGGCTGTAGAGACGGTGCGGGATGCGTTCAACCGTGTCCAGCATCCGGTCTTTGACCCGATCGGCTTTCTGCATCTGGCCATCGGCCGGGCGCACGCCAACCTGGTGCTGCTGGGCGCAAATCAGTCGATGGAGGCGCGGCCGCGCGCGACCTGTGCGCTCTGTCTCGTGCAGGATGGTGCGGCATATTTTGCCCACGTCGGTGACAGCCGCATCTATCACCTGCGACAGGGCAAGGTGCGCGAGCGCACCCGCGACCACAGCCATGTCGAGCTGCTCCTCCAGGATGGCGTCATCACCGAGGCCGATATCGCCGCGCATCCGATGCGCAACTACGTGGAGTGCTGCCTGGGCGGTGACACCTGGCTGCCGGGCATGACGATCACGCGCCAGAAGCTGCTGGTGTCTGGCGATATCCTGTTGGCCTGCTCTGATGGCCTGTGGTCTGGTTTGGGAGAAGAGCGGCTGGCCAGCCTGGGCGCGGAAGGTGAGGC
The DNA here is from genome assembly GCA_030836925.1 of Pseudomonadota bacterium. Lineage (GTDB taxonomy): Bacteria > Pseudomonadota > Gammaproteobacteria > Steroidobacterales > SHZI01. Next base: position 6,494 of record JAUPLK010000006.1, on the reverse strand, counting down.
GCTTGCTGCCGGCCTGCGCCGGATCGGCGAACAGTCAGTTCGCATCAGCAGCCCCCACAGCGACAACACCTCAGCAGTCGCACTGCGCATGCTGGATTGAGCAAGGATTCCATCTGATGCCCGAGACTTCTGTTTCTTCACGGCCGAGCCGGCGGCTGGCCGCTGAAATGCGCCCGGTCAATTTTGTCACCGGCTTCACGCGCCATGCGGAGGGCTCGGTACTGGCGAGCTTCGGGGAGACCCGCGTGCTTTGCACCGCCAGCATCGAAGCCGGGGTACCGGCCTTCCTGCGCAATTCCGGGCGCGGCTGGGTTACTGCCGAGTACGGCATGCTGCCGCGTTCCACGCACAGCCGAATGCGCCGTGAGTCGGCGCAGGGCAAGCAGAGCGGACGCACTCTCGAGATCCAGCGACTCATCGGGCGCTCATTGCGTGCGGCGGCCAACCTGGAAGCCCTCGGTGAACGCACCATCACTCTCGACTGCGATGTGTTGCAGGCCGATGGTGGCACGCGCACTGCAGCCATCTCGGGCAGCTATGTGGCGCTGCGGATTGCGATCGAGTCGCTGTTGCGCAGTCGTGCAATTGCGACCAGCCCGTTGCATGGCCAGATTGCGGCCGTCTCGGTCGGGATATTTCGCGGTCAGCCGGTTCTGGATCTGGATTATGCCGAAGATGCAGCTGCCGAGACCGACATGAATGTCGTGATGAATGAGGCTGGCAGTTTCATCGAGGTGCAGGGCACTGCCGAGGGGCATGCTTTCCGTCGTGATGAGCTTAATACGCTGCTCGACCTTGCCGCGACCGGGGTGCGCAGCATCATGGCCGCGCAGACTGCCGCGATCGACGACTGGCGCGCACAGCACAGATCCGGAAGCCGCCCGGGCTGATCCTGTCGCGGGATGCCATGGCGATGTCGCACAAGCTGGTACTGGCCAGCAACAATCCCGGCAAGCTTCGCGAGTTGCAGCAGCTGCTCGGTACCCGCTGGCAGTTGCTGGCACAGTCCGCACTCGGTGTGGAGCCCGTCGCGGAGACCGGCACTAGCTTCCGTGACAACGCGCTGCGGAAGGCGCGTCATGCGTCTGCTGTCACCGGCTTGCCGGCGCTCGCAGACGATTCCGGCATTGAAGTCGATGCCCTCGACGGAGCGCCCGGCGTCTGGTCTGCCCGCTATGCCGGCCCTGGTGCGAGTGATGCAGCCAACAATGCCAGGCTGCTCGCTGAACTGGATGGCATACCGTCCGCTCGACGCACGGCCCGCTATCGCTGCTGTCTGGTTTTTGTGCGCAATGCCGAGGATGCCGCGCCGCTGATCGCCGAGGGCGTCTGGGCGGGCCGGATTGCCATGCGCTGCGAGGGCGATGGGGGCTTTGGCTACGATCCGCTCTTCATCGATCTCGAAAGCGGCATGTGTGTGGCGCTGATGGATCCGGCGGAAAAAAACCGCTACAGCCATCGTCAGGCAGCCTTGCAGCGCCTGCTGGTGCTGCTGGCGGGCGCAGACTGAGTCCTGCCGCGGCTTTCTTATGCACAAGGCCGGGGGAGTGGCCGAATATCATGGAGATACGGTTCCGGTATTAAGTTTGGGACCCACTAATGCGTCTTAAGATATTGTTTTAAAACACAATGTAATTTTGGCTATTTCTTCACCAAACGGGCAGCTTCCCTATCGCGACCGAAAGCACAGCCGCTTGAATGCAAACTCTCCACAGAGTTATCCACAGCTTCTGTGGATAACATTCCGGCTTGCCATACCGAAGGCTAATCGCTATCCTTCCGCGCCCTTGGGCCGTACCGGCCTTCGGGTAAATATCCCTACCAGCGGTGCCAGCGATCATGAAAGCCGACATACATCCCGCCTACGCGGAAATCAAAGTAGCCTGCAGCTGCGGCAATGAATTCACTACCCGGTCCACGCTTGGACACGATCTGGGTATTGAAGTTTGTTCTGCCTGTCATCCCTTCTATACCGGCAAGCAGAAGATGCTGGATACCGCCGGACGGGTCGACAAGTTCCGCCGCAAATACAGCCGCGCCTGATTTCAGCCGCGCCGGTTTTTTTGTACAGCATGCTCAACGCCGACACCTGACGATAAAGCCGGCACCGACTGGTGCATGGTCCGGTCTCGTTCCCTATAATGTGGCGCTGTTTGGTCCAGTTGCTGTCTCTCAAGGCGGCACAGCGACTGAACCTCGTCGCCGCAATACAAACCTGGGAGCCGGATAGATCACATGAGCGACGCCAAACAGAGCGGACGAAGCTACATCGTCAGGGACACCAGTTCGGGCAAGGAGTTTGAACTCGGCTCCCGTTCCGGAACCACAGGCCCGGATGTCGTCGATATCCGCAGCCTCTTCACCTCCCAGGGCCTGTTTACCTACGATCCCGGTTACGGCTCAACCGCCAGCTGCGAAAGCAAGATCACCTATATCGACGGCGACAAAGGCATCCTCATGTACCGGGGGTATCCGGTCGAGCAGCTTGCCGGCAAGAGCTCCTTCATCGAAGTCGCCTGGTTGTTGCTGTACGGCGAGTTGCCCAAGCAGGCCCAGCTGGTGGAGTTTGACCGCTCGATCCGTACCCACACGATGCTGAACGAGACCATCCTGCGTCTCTTCAACGGTTTTCACTACGATGCACATCCGATGGCCATGGTTGCCGGTGTCGTCGGGTCGATGTCGGCCTTCTATCACGACACCACCGACATCCATGATCCCCGCCATCGCGACATCTTTGCGCACCGGATCATCGCCAAGCTGCCGACGATTTCCGCAGCTGCCTACAAGCATTCCCTGGGTCAGCCATTTACCTATCCGCGCAATGACCTGAACTACTGCTCGAACCTGCTGCACATGTTCTTTGCGGTGCCGGCCGAGGACTATCACATCGACCCGGTGGCGGCGGAAGCGCTCGACCTGCTGTTCATCCTGCATGCCGACCACGAACAGAACTGCAGCACCTCGACCGTGCGCATGGCCGGCAGTTCCGGCGCCAATCCCTACTCTGCCGTGGCGGCTGGCATTGCGGCGCTCTGGGGCCCTGCCCACGGCGGTGCCAACGAAGCCGTGCTCAAGATGCTCGAAGAGATCGGTACCGTCGCCAACATCCCGAAATACCTTGCCAAGGCGAAGGACAAGGACGATCCCTTCCGCCTGATGGGCTTCGGTCATCGCGTCTACAAGAACCACGACCCGCGCGCGACGATCATCCGCGAGACCTGCCACAAGGTGCTTGCGCGCCTGGGCCGGAACCAGCCGCTTTTCGATCTGGCGCTGCAACTGGAAGAGATCGCGCTGAAGGATCCCTACTTCATCGAGAAGAAGCTCTATCCGAACGTCGATTTTTATTCTGGCGTCATCTATCGGGCGCTGGGCATTCCCAAATCGATGTTCACGGTCATGTTTGCGATTGCCCGAACCGTGGGCTGGGTCGCGCACTGGCGCGAAATGATCACCGATCCGGAAGGGCGCATTGGCCGGCCACGCCAGCTCTATACGGGGCCGACGCGCCGCGACTACGTGGATGTGGGCAAGCGCTGAGCGACTCAGCCTGAAGTCGGTGATCTGATCACCGGCGCGAGGTCCAGCAGTGCAGCGAGTTCCCGGAGGCCTGCCCGCCGCATCGGTTTGCCGTCCACGGGGCTCATCGGTGCATGGCCACGCAGACGTACCGGGAAAACCGTGCTGGCGAAATCGCAGCCATGCACGCTGAATCGATAGCCGGGAAACTGTTCAACCTCGTCGTGCCTCAGACGGTGGCGACGGTCGAGGCTGCGGTGGCTTACCCCCAATGACTCCAGGCTGGTACTGACTGCTTCAGTGGTGTCGCTGAACAGGTGCAGGTCGACGCTCGTGTGCACCGTGACGTTGCCGCTCAGAACATCGCCGACCAGTCGTGGCTGGTAACTGTCGAGATCGCGCATGAGCTGAAAGGCTGCCTGTCGCAGGGTCACCAGCAGTTCCGGCAGCCTGTCGCCGTGAAAGATCCGGTTGCGCTCGGCAAGTGCCGCTTCGATTTCCTCATTGTCCGGCAGCTGTGCCCGCCGCCCCAGCCCGAGGCGGGCCGCCGCCTTGGCCTTTGCGCTGCGGAAATCAAGCAGGCCTTCCTCCTGGATTATCCGTGCCGCTTCCACGGCAAGAGCCAGACGCTGATGATCGGGCCGGTCACGACTAGAAGATCTCATTCTCATTCCCCGCTGGCGCTGCCGGTAGTCGGCGGCCCGCCGCTGCGCTGCTGGCCATTCCCAGTGCTTCGAGGTCTGATTCCCGGAACAGTTCAAAAATGCTGCCCGGCCCCCCCGCGGTGGCCAACTGTCCGGTCTCGGCAGATATGCGTGCGGTCACGATGCCTGCCGGTCGCGTCAGCGGCGACTCCGGTACCCCACGCAATGCGTCAGCCATGAAGTACATCCACATGGGCAGGGCGGTCCGGCCACCTTCTTCGCGAGATCCGAGACTGCGTTCCTGGTCAAAACCAACCCAGGCAGTGGCGACCAGTTGACCATTGAAACCGCTGAACCAGGCATCGCGGCGGTCATTCGAGGTGCCGGTCTTGCCGGCAATATCGTCGCGGCCCAGCGCACGTGCCCGGACACCGGTACCCCGCCGGACGACATCGCGCATCATGTCGTACAACAGGTAGGCATTTTCGGCCGTGATGATCCGCGGTGCCCGTGCGGTTCCAGACATGAACTCCGGTGTGTCAATCGCGCCCGGTCGCCAGGTTTGCGCGTGTGCAATCATTTCCTGCGCATCGAGATAGGCAGGAATTTCCGGGCCCGTCGGCATCGGCAGCATGGATGCTGGATTGTCATTGTCCGGAAGCGCTTCAGGCTGCGGCTCATTGGGTCCGAACCAGCGCGGCGCGCAGCTGGCGCAGACCGTTCGCGCCGGCGCCGAGAAGATCACCGCGCCGTTCGCGTCCTCGATCCGTTCTATCAGGTAGGGCTCGACGCGATGGCCGCCATTGGCAAATACGGCAAATCCGGCCGCCATGTCGCGTGGCGTGGCCTCGCCGCTGCCGAGCGCCATCGTGGGGTTTGGTGGCATGACGCTGTCGGGCAGGCCAAAGGGACTTATGTATTTGATTGCCCGCGCGACCCCGGTGCGCAGCAGGACGCGGATCGTGACCAGATTCAGGGACTTGACCAGTCCTTCGCGCAGACGCGTTGGGCCATAAAATTCCCCGGAGTTGTTTTGCGGCCGCCACTCGTCGGCATCGGTCCCGGTATTCTCGAAAACCACCGGCGCATCATTGACGATGGTTGCCGGCGTAAAGCCGTGCTCCAGCGCGGCTGAATAGACAAAGGGTTTGAATGAGGAACCGGGCTGACGCTTCGCCTGTACAGCCCGATTGAACTTGCTGGCAAAAAAATCATAGCCACCCGAGAGTGCCACCGTGGCACCGTCCAGCGGATCGAGCGCCACCAGCGCGCCCTGCACAACCGGCAGCTGGGCGAGCAGCCAGCCACGGCTCACCGTGCGCAGCAGGTACACGATATCGCCCGCGGACAGGAGTTCCGGGACGGACTGCTGCGCCAAGCCGACGGTCTCGTCGTCGACATACCGGCGCCACTTCAGGTTGACCCACGGCACGGTGATCTCACCGATGTCGTGAACGAAAAGCGTGGCCGAGTTGTCCGCATTCAGTCGCGTGACCAGCGCCGGGTAAAGGTCCGGATGCACCGGGTATGCATCGAGCAGGCGCTGTTGCCCGGCGGTGTCGGAGGGCAAAGGGTCATCGGCATGTGCGGCCGCACCCCGATAACCGTGTCGTCGGTCGTACTCGAGCAGGGCAGTGCGCAGCGCACGATCCGCGCTGGCCTGCAGATGGCTGTCGATGGTGGTGGTTACCCGGTAGCCACGGCTGGTAATGTCGGTGCCGAAACGGGTGACCATCTCGGTACGCACCATTTCGGCGATGTAGGGCGCATCGAGCTCTGCCGCAGGCACATGGAGATCGGACTCAACCGGTGTCGCCATTGCCTGCTGGTACGCTTCGGCATCGATGAACTCCAGCTCCAGCATTCTCCGCAATACATAAGCGCGGCGTTCTTCCGCGCGTACCGGGTCTGAAACCGGATTCAGCAGTGATGGCGCCTTGGGTATGCCGGCGATGGTTGCGGCTTCCGCAACCGACAGCTGATCAAGCGATTTGCCGAAATAAACTTCAGCCGCGGCTGCTATTCCGTATGCACGCTGGCCAAAAAAAATCTTGTTCAGGTAGAGGGCAAGAATGTCCTCCTTGCTGAACGCCTGCTCGATCTGCAGTGCCAGCAGCAGTTCCTTCGCCTTGCGCACGAAGGTGCGTTCGGGGCTTAAAAAATAGGCTCTTGCGAGCTGCTGTGTGATCGTGCTGCCGCCCTGTGTACGGCTGCCGGTCAGCACCAGATTGCTGCCCGCACGCATCAACCCTTCGTAGTCGAAGCCGGGGTGCTCGAAGAAGCGGTCGTCTTCGGCTGCGAGTACGGCCTGGACCACCACGGCCGGTA
>JAUPLK010000331.1 GCA_030836925.1 Pseudomonadota bacterium | reverse complement strand
GGCAGCGCTGGTCTTTCACGTGCTCGGGCTGGAGCACGCCGATGCGCGACGCGCCTATGCGCTGCCGGTGTCCGCAGCCGGGCAGCAACAGGTGGCCGCGATGCTTGAAGCGCGCATCAGCACGCGCCGGCCGCTGCCCTATCTGACGGGCGAGGCCTGGTTTGCGGGTTTGCCCTTCCATGTGGATGAGCGGGTGCTGGTGCCGCGCTCGCCCTTTGCCGAGCTGATCATGGCGCGCTTCGAGCCCTGGCTGGATCCGGCCGGGGTGCACCGTATCCTCGAAATCGGAACCGGCAGTGGTTGCATGGCGATTGCCTGTGCGCTGGCCTTCCCGGCGAGCAGCGTGGTGGCGACGGACATCTCCGCGGCGGCACTGCAGGTCGCGCAGCGCAATGTGGCCCGCCACCAGGTGGCAGACCGGGTGCAGTTGATCGCGGCGGATTTGTATGCCGGAGTTTCCGGAACCTTCGATCTGATCATCAGTAATCCACCCTATGTCTCGCCGGAGGAAGTGGCGGCGCTGCCGGACGAGTATCGCCATGAACCCGCGCTGGCACTGCTCTCCGCGGAGGGCGGGATGGCAACGCCCGCCGGAATCCTGCAACATGCGACGCAATTCCTGACGGCAGACGGCTGGCTGGCCCTCGAGGTCGGCGGTGGTGCTGCGCTGCTGGAAGCACGTTTTGCGACCCTGCCATTTATCTGGCCCGAGTTTGAACACGGTGGTGATGGCATTGCGCTGATCAGCGCCGCGGATTTGAGAGCAAGCGAATGTCCGGCAACACCATAGGCAGACTGTTTTCCGTGACCACCTTCGGCGAGAGTCACGGTCCGGCGCTCGGCTGCATCGTCGACGGCTGCCCGCCGGGCATGCCGCTGGCCGAGGCCGATATCCAGCACGACCTGGAGCGGCGACGGCCCGGCAAGTCGCGGCACACCACCGGCCGCCGCGAGCCGGACACGGTGCGCATCCTGTCCGGCGTCTTCGAGGGACTGACCACCGGCACGCCCATCGGCCTGCTGATCGAGAACGTCGACCAGAAGTCGAAGGACTACGCGAACATCAAGGACCGCTTCCGTCCCGGCCACGCCGACTACAGCTACCAGCAGAAATACGGCCTGCGTGACTATCGTGGTGGCGGGCGCTCATCGGCCCGCGAGACGGCGATGCGCGTGGCGGCCGGCGCGATTGCGCGCAAGTACCTGCGCGAGCGGCTCGGCGTCGAAGTCCGCGGTTATCTACGCCAGCTCGGCCCGCTGGTGCTTGATCCGCTGGATCTCGCCACGGTCGATGACAACCCGTTTTTCTGTGCTGATCCGGCCCGGCTTCCGGAGCTGGAAGCCTACATGGATGCGCTGCGCAAGGAGGGCAACTCGATCGGTGCGCGGGTCAACGTGCTGGCTTCGGGCGTGCCTGCCGGTCTCGGCGAACCGGTATTCGACAAGCTCGAGGCCGACATCGCCCATGCGCTGATGAGCATCAATGCGGTGCGCGCGGTCGAGCTGGGTGCCGGCTTTGCCGTCGTGGCCCAGAAGGGCACGGAGCATCGCGACGAAATCGGACCCGGGGGCTTTCGCAGCAATGCGGCCGGCGGCATTCTCGGCGGCATTTCCACCGGTCAGGACATTCTCTTCAGCATGGCGCTGAAGCCGACCTCGAGCATCCGCCTGCCTGGCGCGACGGTGGACGAGGAGGGCGAGTCGGCCGAGATCGCCACCACCGGCCGGCATGATCCCTGCGTCGGGCTGCGTGCCGTGCCGATTGCCGAGGCCATGCTGGCCATCGTGCTGATGGATCACTGGTTGCGGCACCGCGGCCAGAACGCCGACGTGCAATCGCCGACACCGGCTGTCGAGGCGCGCCGGCCCAAAGCCTGAATCGCCTGTCCCGGCTCCTTTCCGGATCACGGCGGGACTTGTTTTTGGCCGGCAATTGCCTATTCTTCGGCGGCTTTTCCGCCTTGTCCCCACCTCAGAGTTCCAGCCCATGTCAAAGAAGAACGCCTACAGGGTCGCCATCGCCGGCGCCACCGGTCTGGTCGGCGAGACCATGCTGCAGATTCTTGCCGAGCGGAAGTTCCCGGTCAGCGAGCTGATTCCGCTGGCCAGCGCCCGCTCCGTCGGCAAGACCATCGCATTCGGTGGTCGCACGCTGCCCGTCAGGGATCTCGCGACCTTTGATTTTGCCGGTGTGGATATCGGTCTGTTCTCGGCTGGTGGCAGCGTTTCGGGCGAGCATGCACCGCGGGCCGGCGCAGCGGGCTGCGTGGTCATCGACAACACCTCCAAGTTCCGTTACGAGGCCGATATTCCGCTGATCGTTCCGGAGGTGAATCCGCAGGCCATCCCGCAGTACCGGCAGCGCAACATCATCGCCAACCCCAACTGCTCGACGATCCAGATGGTCGTGGCACTGAAGCCGATCCACGATGCGGTCGGCATTACCCGCATCAATGTCGCCACTTACCAGTCGGTATCCGGTGCCGGCCGCCGTTCGGTCGAGGCGCTGACCCGGCAGACTGCCCAGCACATGAATAGCCAGCCGGTCGAAACCCAGGGCGGGGCCAAGCCGAATGCCTTCAACGTGGTTCCGCACATCGACGAGTTCATGGAGAACGGCTACACCAAGGAAGAAATGAAGATGGTGTGGGAGACGCGCAAGATCCTTGAGGACGAGTCGATCCAGGTCAACCCGACGGCGGTGCGCGTACCGGTATTCTTTGGTCATTCCGAGGCCGTCCACGTCGAGACGCGGCGCAAGAT